>WYBG01000567.1 GCA_011526015.1 Deltaproteobacteria bacterium
CAGAGTTCACAGAGGCCACAGAGGAAGAATTTAGAGCATTTGGAACCGTTATCCCGGTATAAGGAACATTTTTTTCTACAAAACGGGTTTGTTCAACAAATTTTTCCATGTCTCTGTGTGCTCTGTGGCCTTTGCATGGTGAGTTTATCGAACCATGTGGCAAAATGCCTGAATAGCTCGACAATGTTAAATTTCAAAAGATTTAGACAAGATGAACAGGATTGACTGGATTTTGGTCAAAAAAACGATCAAAAATATTTTAAATAATCCTGTTTTGTCCTGTTAATCCTTGCCTGCCCCGATTTGTCGGGGTCAAAAAGTCTAATTTAACATTGTCAAGATAGTTACAAATCGAATAAAATATGAAAGAGAGCGTATGAACGTTCAAGACTTTGATACCCCCCCTCATATCCGGAAAATCTTGATCGAGGGCTATCGCCGGATGTCCCCCCAACAAAAACTCCAACGTGTGAGTGAGATGACCCGGGCAGTACAACAACTTGCGCTTGCCCGGATTCGGAAGCAATATGGCGCGCTCCCAGAACGAGAACTACGCCTTCGCCTGGCCGCGCTATGGTTGGATCGTGAGACCATGATTCGCGTGTTTGGCTGGGATCCTCACGTGGAGGGATATTGATTTGCTCCTTGCGGAACCTATCCAGATCACCCGTCGAATCGCCCGGGAATTTGAACGGCTGGGTACCAGATATTTGGTCGGAGGATCGTTAGCCAGTTCGCTACACGGTATTCCCAGGGCAACTCATGACGTTGACATGGTTGCCGAGATCACCAACGACCACATTCCGGAGCTTGTTCGAGCTCTTGAAGGAGAATTCTACATTGATGCGGAAATGGTGCGAGAAGCAATTCAGCGCCAGGGTTCGTTCAATGTCATCCATCTTGCTACCATGTTTAAGGTGGATATTTTCATTTTGAAAACAGACGCCGTTTCCCAGGAGGAAATGAGCCGCCGGGAACAATACCAACTCTCAGAGATTCCTGAACAACCTCTTTTTTTAGCCAGCGCCGAAGACGTGATTGTTCATAAACTGTACTGGTATCAATTAAGCGGAGGCGCATCGGAACGGCAGTGGAATGATGTGTTGGGAGTTTTGCAAGTTCAGCGGGATCGGCTTGATCGAGGCTATCTGGAGCGAGTTGCTCAACAACGGGGAGTCAGCGACCTTCTCGAACGGGCGCTGAAGGAGGCTGAACCTGAAGGGTAGGTGGAGAGCATTGATGAATTCTTTTCGACCGTAACCACCCGATAGAAGGAACCCTGTTGAGTAGCGAGATCGCGCCGGCCAGAAATTTCCCGGTTGCGAAAATACCTGCGAGGCGTTAACTTCTTCCCAGCTCAATTATGATAACTGTTTAAAAAACGCTATTGGAAGTTGGATAATGGAAATCATCTTACAACCCGAGGCTCCCCCAATGCATCGGGATACATCAGGAACTCTCCGCGTCGGCCAGTCCCGCGTTTTGGTAGAACTGGTGATTCGTGCGTTCCAGGATGGCGCGACCCCGGAAGCGATTGCGCAATGCTATTCAACCGCGACGCTGGCGGATATTTACGCCGTTATCGCCTATTACTTGCGCCATCCCCAGGAGATAGAAGCGTATCTCTCCGCACGCGAGCAATGGGCAGAGGAGGTTCGCCGACGCATTGAGAGCCGGCAAGGGAACCTGGCAGACCTCCGCGCTCGCTTGTTTGGACGCCGGGGTGCAATTTGATATGCGCCCTTTTACAGGGGCGTACATCAGTTAGGTAATAATAACAGCGAGGCAATGATGCTTACTTTAAAAATTCGCGATCACACTTTGGAGCAACAACTAACCGAGCTTTTGCATGAAAAATTTAACGGGAACCCTGAAAAGATGCTGCAAGAACTCGTCAGACTTTATATGTCTCAACTTAACCGGGCGAAATTTAGCGGTATTCTGAAGTGGAAAAAAGACGGCCTGGTTTTCCAGAAGGAAATCCGCAGTGAATGGCAATAAAATCTTTATGGACACCAACGCCTTCATTTATTTTTTTGAAGGCGGGAGTAAAATCACCGAAATAGTGGTGAAAACGCCGGAAATTTATTTCTCGGCTATCTCAGAAATCGAGTTACTCTCTGCAGCTCATTTGACTCAAAACGAAATGGATCTGATTAGAACCTTCTTATCGCTCTGTTAAAGGGTAGAATTGACCTCAGAAATCATTGGCCAGACTATTTCGATTCGCCGGCAGTATCGTTTCAAGATACCAGACGCTATTATTGCGGCCTCGGCATCGAGCTTGAACATACCCCTGGTTTCGGCAGACACCGATTTCCAAAAAGTTGCAGACTTAATTTTGATTTCAGATATCTTACCTTGAAGGGTTTTCCCCGGTTGTTTTCTCCCGCCCCATCGCCAGCGGGCGCGCTGCGTCCGTTACCGCGCCGATCTTGATGGCGTAGCTGTTGCGATTTTTAATATCCTCATCGGTGACGATATGCACGTCTAACAGACCGTCGGTGCGGAAGCCGGTGCGCCCGAAGTTCACCGCGCTCAGGCACTTGCTCCATCCCTCCAGCCAGGTCAATAATTCTCGGCGCTGTTCCTCGTTCCCCTGGAAGTGAACCAAAATGTCAATGTCGCTTTCCGGGCCGGCGGTGGCGTTTTTGGTGCTGCCGAACAGGTAAAACCCCTTCACCCCGAAGCGCTGCGGATCGACCATGGAGGCAAGGTGCTCTGCCATGCGTTGCCGCCAGCGCCAGTAGGTATCGGATTTGGGTGTATCTACAAAAGAAACGGGCAGCTGCGGTTCCCGCAAAATCGTTTCCGGCGACCCGGTCGGTTTAGTCAAAATCCCCACCGCTTCATCCAGATCGGCGTTCATGTACACTTTCAATATCAATCCACCGGCCGCGGCGGAAACGTCGATCACCTTGACGGTCTGCTCCAGGTGGGCGAATTCCGGGAGCATTTCCTTAAAAGTATTGGGGGAGTGGACCAAAAATTCTTCATTGAACACGATATCCTTATCGTCGGGATAAACCGGCAGGTAGCGGATCGAGGCTTCCACCAAATCCTGGAAAAAGTGGGTACCGAAGGAGACTTCCGGGAGGTAGTTTTTATGCTTGCGGGCAATCTCGATCAGCATGGCGGTATTATTAATGTCCGAATAAGTGACGTTGACGCCTAATTTGATGTCCCCCCGGCTTCCCCAGCGCCCCGGCCCCATCAAAATGAATTGCCGTTTCGGCAGCAACTGATTCAACTGCCCCACCGCTCGCCCCACCGCTAACAAATCGGAATGTTCGGAAATGTCACTGTATTTCTGCGGGTCCACGTAAACGATATGGGTGATGTCCGGCACCGAGCCGTTGGAAACGTAGCGCCGGGCGGAAAAAATGGTTCTGTTTTTCGGAACCTCCCGGGGAATGAGGGCCGGCTTGC
The DNA here is from genome assembly GCA_011526015.1 of Deltaproteobacteria bacterium. Lineage (GTDB taxonomy): Bacteria > Calditrichota > Calditrichia > RBG-13-44-9 > J075 > JABWBP01. The sequence continues at coordinate 3,430 of WYBG01000567.1, forward strand.
TCAGGTCGCCGTAACTCTGGGGACGGCATTGCAACAGGTAAAAATCCTTCCCGTCGTGGGCAAATTCGATGTCCACCGGGGTGGCTAATTTATCCTGAAGGTCTTTGAGAATGGCGTGAATTTTTTTGAGGAACGGCGTGCGGGTAAATAGCCCGTCGAAGGTGGCCACGAACTCTTCTTTTATGAAGTCCGCCCCCAGGCTCATGATCTGCTGAATATGATGGTGCCGCAGCGCCGAAAAAACCTGGTTGAAAACCGGGTATTCCTGGCCGTATTCCCGGATGAGCTCCCGGATGGTGATGGTCTCGAAACGGTTCGCTTTCAGGTTGATCACGTCGATTTTTTTGGGAGAATAATGGATGATCTCATCCGGGGTGACGTTAACCCGCAGGCCCGGCTGGCCGGGAGCGATCAATGCCGGGTAATCATCGCTGAGGCGGTCCACCGCCCGGGTGCCCAGCCCGGGAACCATCCGCACCAGGCCGTCTTCCCGCTTGATCCGGCTGGACCAGCGGAAATCGTTATGGCTGAAGGCCACCCCGGCAAAGGCGGGCAGGAAATAATTCCCCACCCGCGCGCCCACCACTTCCTGGATCATCACCCCCATCTCTTCATGGAAATCCAGCAGCCCCCGCTCGATGCGGTATTCGATCGGGTCGGGGCCAAAAGTGGAGGCATACACCTCCGCAATGGCGTCTATCAGCGCGGCCAGGCGCTCCTCCTTGCTGCCCTGGTTGGCGATGAACAAGCTTTTATATTTACCGGCAAACGCCGTCCCCATGCGGTCTTCCAACAGGCTGGAACTGCGCACGATCAGGGGCGTGTTCCCGAAATCGTCCAGCGCCAGGGACAGCCCTTTGACGATCTCCGGCGGCAACTGGGCATTTTTGAAGACCTGGATCACAAAGGGATATTCCTGGCGGATTTGCCCGATCTCCTTGTACTTCTGCTCCACCACGTCTTCCAGGTTGTTGTAGTGCATGAAATTCAGAATACCGTCGGAAGTGAGGTACCAGGTTTTAGGAGTTTTGATCTCTTGCAGCAGGGGATTGCCGGGGGCGGTGCGTTTCAAAACCTGGCTGGCCAGGAACAGGCCGGAGCTTTTACCGCCCAACTTGCCGTGGCTTCCCGCGGGGTAGATCACCTTGTGGAGCAGCTCATAAAAATCGTTCACTTCCACGTAGTGCTTGGCGATGTTGATGTACTGGGGCTGGTCGGTAAGTAGCCGGCGGATCAGGGAGACCCGGAATCCCTTTTCCCGGGGTGTGGAGAGTTCCACGCCCTGGGGAACCAGGTGGTGGTAGCGTTCGATGGCGCTGTTGACTTCTGCCAGGGAGGAGCCGGGGTTTTCCAGAATACTCACTAAGAAGCCGGATTTCTCTTCCTTGATCCATTTTTGAATATTGCTGACGATCTCCTTCTCGCTTAGATATTTGCTGGCTACCCGGAAAATTTCTTCGCTGCTGCTCAAAAAATCGTGCAGGGTTTTTTTCTGATGCGGGCGGTTCAGGTCATCGAGCATTTCCCCGTCTTCGTCTTCATGTACGGGATTGAAGAGTTGCAGCAGCCGTTCCCCCTCTTCGATCCCGCTCCAGCAGAGGTTGTTGGTCATTTTCCGGGAGATGCGCAGCAGCAGCTTGGGATCGGTGCGGTGCAACAGGTCGAGGATGACCTGCCATTCACCCTTTTCCGGCCGGGCGTCTTTCTGCTGCTCAAAAACCTCTTTCAATTGTTGGTGCAAAAGCCGGCGACCCAGCCGCTGGGCAATGGTGTTGATGAGCTTGCGTTCTTCTTTCAGAAACGGGCCCTCATCTGTGACCGGCCGCTCCTGGGTGTAATATACATTGATTTTGCCGACCACCATTTCTTGCACCATAATATCGGCGCTGAGAACCCAGGCAGATTCAACAAAACCGGCCGGGCGATAGACGTCGTTTCCCAGGATAATTTCCGCCTGGCAAATATCCGGGTACTGCCAGCCGGGAGGGATGGCGTAAATAATGCCATGGCAAATCTCCTCCAGGGTAGCATCGGATTTGGTAAAGAGTTCCTCCACCTGGTAGAGGCAGCTCAACTCCTTGGCTCTTTCTTTGAGCTGATAGACCAGGTTATCAACGGATTTTTCGAGTTCGGCCATGGATTTGTACCTCAAATCAGTTCATAAAATGAATCCTGTCCAAGATATCTGACAAACCGCTTGACAAGATTCTCAAGGGTGTCCATTCCACTGATATGAATCCAGTCATCTATGGAACCTAAAAAACAGAAGCGCCTGGTTTGAAATAATCTCTTTTCCTCATCCACCAGTTCAAACCGTAGAACCGGCTGATAACGCAGCAGCATTTGTTTCAAACCCTCGTCGGCTTTGAAGGGATTAAAGACCCGCAACCTTTCCATTACTTCGTCAACTTCTTCATTGCCAGTGTAGATGACAATCATTTTCTTTTTAATTTCGACCTTGTAATATTTGATATCGCTATACTTTTGGATACCCTTCTCAACCAGCGCTTTTTCCTGCCCGGTAATGAACCCGGGCTGGATTTTTCTCAAAAATACCTGGGAATCAGGATTTTCATAGATTTCATAACCATCCGGAAGGGAGTTTATCAATTCACCCTCCTGGCTTTGGGAAAAGTAATATTTCGGGTTCCCCTTTTTGGTTTTCCCAACGTGGAGATAAAAAGTTTTCCCTTTTCGATTGGTATATTTGATTGCCATGCTTGCCGCCTCCTGTTTTATTGAATGGTAGAGACGTTGCATGCAACGTCTCTACTCTATAATTTGCCTTTATAATTGGTTGACCAGCCAAACAATGCCCGTAATTTTTGGCCGGGATTAAATTTAAATGCCCAGGTTTCGCCCCTGGGACTTACATAAAAACCCCCGAATCCTTTCAGGGTCACGCTCTTGCCTTGTTTAAACGTTTCGTAGAACGTTTCCAGCGTCGCTTCCAGCCATTCCGCGGCGGTATCTTCGCTGCTATTCATTTTTTTTGCCATTTCTCGGACGATTGCTTCTTTCCCGACTCTATCGCTCATCAGAATTTACCTCCAAACAATTATAAAAACGCCCTGCTAAGCCATACTGATCCACAACCAGACAACCCCTACTCCCACGGCCAGCGCGGCAAAGCCCATGGCCAGCCGGTTATAGATCCGGGCGGATTTAGCCCCCAGCCTGGCCGCGACCGCGCCTAACAGCCAGGAAAACCCGCTCATCGCAGCAATCGAACCAAGCCCGAAACCGAGGACGTAAGCAAGGGAAGCGGCGCGGGTGGAGAGCAGCAGCGCCGGAAGAATGCCTAACAGGTGGGAGCTCCCCGCCAGCCCGTGAATCAACCCGATGCCCATGGGCACGTGGGAATGCCGGTGCGCGCCCTGCCGGTGCGGTTTTTCCCCGGAATGGTGGAGATGAAAGTGGCTGTGTTCCAGGCCATCGTGGGTATGTTGGTGATAGTGCAGCCGGCTGCGCATGGCCCGCCGGATTCCCCACAACCCGATCCCGATCAGCATCACCCCCACCAGCCGCTCGCTCCAGGAGGAGATGATTTCCACCGGGAGCGCTTCCCGCAGCAAAAACACCAGGATTCCGATGATCCAAACCCCGGAGGAATGGCCGATTCCCCAGTACAGCCCGGTGATCCAGGTTTTCTTCCGCTGCTGCACCGCAAAGGGCGCCACCGCGGCAATATGGTCCGGCCCGGCAAACACGTGTACAATTCCGGCCAAAAAGCCGGTCAGCGATGCGAAAAACATTGCAGATACCCCGGGGTTAGGTTGTGTATTACGTAATGCGTATTGCGTAATGCGTAAAAAACGGAATACGCAATACTCCCCAAAGTTACGCATTACCCTTCGACAAGCTCAAGGTAAACTCTTTTACTTGTTACGCATTACGAGTTACGTTTTACGCATCACGTACCAGAATCACTCCCCGCCCGCTGCGCCCGTCCACTTTCACGGTCAGGGGGGCGGGCAGGCGAACGTGGCGCACAAATTCCAGTTCCGTTTCGCCGGCTTGTTGTTCCAGCCACTCCCAGCGAATAGGATGGCCGCCGAAATGGGGCACGGAGAAATAACTGACTTCAAAACTGCTCAAATTATGGAAAAAGTGCGAGCCCTGGCTCAGTTCCACGTTCATGTTCTCTAACATCGCTTCCACGATGGCCTTTGCCCCGGCCACCTGCCCCCACTCCACCGGGATGCCTAACCAGGGATCGGAACTGCCCCAGCGCCCGAACCCGATCAGCAGGTAGGGGCGTTTTTCCGCTACCAACTTTTTGTTGACCTGTTCCAGTTCTTGCACAATGCGCGGCGTAAAGCGCGGCTCGAAGCGATCCGGGCGCACGTACACCACGTCGCGGATGCTCTCGTAAATCCCGTTGCCCAGCGCTTTTTCCGAGGCCGCCAGCACGTTCGCGCCGCGCATCTCTTCCGCGCTGATCTCCACCTCTTCCTGGGAAACCACCATGGGGCGCACTTGCAGAAACCCGAATCGCGCCGCCGGTTTCAGAGTCATGGCAAATTCCATTTCCACGGGCGCGCCAACTGCATTCTGGCACAATTCCAGCAGCGCTTTGATCAATTCGTTCAAGGGCAGCTCGTTGAGCACCAGCAGGGGAGCGAAGGTGAGGATGCGCGCTCCCGCGGGGCCGGTTCCGATAGAAATTCGCCCCGAATGGGAATCCATCGTAGAGGCCACGTAACGCAGGGTGCTATCATCTTCCGCGTTTTCCAGGTGCAGTTTGAGCAGATACTCGGTCTCCCGGATGGGGTCGTAAGCGGGCGGTTTGCCCATGTTCACCGTCCAGAATTCGGTTTGGGTCTGCTTGAGCAGTTCTCCCACCGAGCCATAGGGCGGGTTGACCTTGGGATACGCCGGGGAATATACCCAGCTGATTCCTCCATCGACGATGGTTTTGCCCAGCCCGAAAGCCAGGTTTACCACGCCCTGTTCCGGCCTGGCCCGCCCGGCCGGGTAATAATTGAAGGAGCGCGCCACCCCGGAGACTTCCGGATAAAACCGCTCGCCGTGCCGCCGCCCCACCACTTCCTGGATGATCACCGCCATTTTCTCCTCTTCGCTGCGATGCTCCGTCGCCTGGAGATAATCCTTCGCCGCCTTGAAATAGGTGGAGGCATAGACGAATTTAATCGCTTCCACCAACTTTTGAAAGCGGGTGTCGGTGTCGGACTGGTTGTTGGGGATCATCTTGGTGCCGTAAATCCCCGCGAAGGGTTCGTACATCGCGTCCTCCAACATACTGGAGGAGCGGATCGCCAGGGGAACGTTCACCCCGGCGATCAGCCGGCGCAGGTCGCCGATCATTTCCGCGGGAAGATGGCCTTTCTGGAAGGCGTGGGCGATGCGCTCATCCGGGACGTCGGAATAGGCGATTTCGTAGAGGTTATTGCGCTGCATGAAGGCGTCGAAGACGTCGGTGCAGAGCACGGTGAGGTGAGGAATATTGACCGCGATTTGGGGAAACCGGTCTTGATGGAGTTCCGAGTTCAGAAAGCGATGAATGAACGCCAGCCCCTGCGCCTTCCCCCCCACGGAGCCTCCCCCGATCCGGGTGATCGGGCGCTCGGGATCGAAAAATTCCCGGTTAAAGGGGGAAAGCGCGTCCCCGGCGGAGCTGTCGGAGAATTTTTTCATCTCGATTTACTGGTAGCATAATTGCCAATTAGCAATTGGCAATTAGCAATTAGCAATTAATCACACCCATCCGCGCTCGTGGCAGGCCTGGGCCACCCGGCTCACGGAGATCACGTAAGCGGCGTCGCGCATGTAGAGCTTGCGCTGCCGGGCCAGGTCGCTCACGCTGATGAACGCGGAGGTCATTTTCACGTCTAACCGGCTCAGCACGTCATCGCGTTCCCAGAAGTAGTTCATGTTGCTCTGCACCTGCTCGAAGTAGCTGCAAGTAACCCCCCCGGCGTTGGCCAGGAAATCCGGGATCACAAATACGCCCCGTTCATGGAGCACTTTGTCGGCGTCCGGGGTGGTGGGGCCGTTGGCGCCTTCGGCGATTACCCGCACCCGTTTGCTGATCTTATTCACGTTGTCTTTGGTGATTTGATTTTCGATGGCGGAAGGGATCAGAATATCCACCTCCTGCTCGATCCAGGCGTCGCCCGGCAGCATTTCGTAGCCTAATTCTTTTGCCCGGGCTTTGTTGATGCCGCCGTAGCTGTCGGTAATTCCCATCAATTCTTCCAGGTTTATGCCGCTTTTTTTGCGGTAAGAATAAGAGGTTTTATCGGCCTGGTCCCAGCAGGAAACGCACACCACGGTTCCGCCGATGCGCTGGTAGAGCTCGATGGCATATTGCGCCACGTTTCCGAAGCCCTGCACGCTGGCCTGGGTATTCTCCGGCTTCAGGTTCAATTCTTTCAGAGCTTCCCGCAGGGTATAAACCACCCCGTAGCCGGTAGCTTCCTTGCGGCCCAGGGAACCGCCCATGCCCACCGGTTTTCCGGTAATGAAGCCGGGGCTTTTGCGGCCCTGGATGATCTCGAATTCATCCAGCATCCAGAGCATGTGCTGGGCGCTGGTCATCACGTCCGGCGCGGGAACGTCCCAGTACGGGCCTACGTTGCGGGCTACCTGGCGCACCCATCCGCGGCAGATTTGTTCCTGTTCCCGGGCGCTCAAATGGTGGGGATCGCAAATAACCCCGCCCTTGCTGCCGCCCAGGGGAATTTCCACCACGGCGCACTTCCAGGTCATCCACATCGCCAGGGCGCGCACCGTGTCGATGGTCTCCGCAGGGTGAAAGCGAATGCCGCCCTTGCCGGGGCCGCGGGAATCATTGTGCTGCACCCGGAACCCCCGGAAGACTTTAACCGAACCGTCGTCCATGCGCACCGGGATGCTAAAATGGTATTCCCGTAAGGGATTTCGCAATAGATCCCGGGTTCCCTGGTCCAAATCCAGTAAATCCGCTACCCTGTCGAACTGCGCCTGCGCCATCTCGAAGGCGTTGAAAGACTTGCTTTGCATAAGAGTTTCCTTTCCGGTTATCTGAAAATTTAGCTACGGCAGAATCTTAGGGAAAAAAATACCCCGAAAACAGGATTTGGATCAGGTTTAAACATGATTTTCGTCAAGTTTTAAGGGTGTTCAGGTGTTATCGTGCTCAGGTGCGAAACTACCAAACCACCCGAACACATGAACACTTCAACACACTCAAATACCGCTCTCTTCGATCTTTTTCTTCCGTTCCAGCGCCTGCTTTTTGACGAATTCCGCTACTTCGTAATGGCGTTTCTCTTCCTCGGTTTCTACCAGCAGGGGGGGAACCGGGGCGGGACGGCCTTCATCATCAAGTGCCACGAAGTTGAAATGTGCGGTGGTGCAATGGGCATACTCCCCGCTGCGGGGATTTTCCGCATAGACGTCCACCTTCACCACCATGGAGGTCTTTCCGGACCACACCACCTGCCCGATGGTCTGGATGCGGTCGCCCTGGAGGATCGGTTTTTTGAAAACGATCGCTTCCGTGGAAGCGGTGACCACGGATTTCCCGCAAAAGCGCGCCGCGGCAATGGCGGCGATTTTGTCCATGATCGCCATTACCTTGCCCCCGAACATGGTTCCCCGGGGATTGGTATCATTGGGGAACACCAATTCCCAGCTTTTGATGCTTTCCGCTTTTTTCATTGGCTTCATTGGCTTTGCGACATTTGGCTTTGCCGTCATTGTGCTGCGCTGTTATTTGGCTTCGCTGTCATTTGCTTCGCGTCATTAGGCTTCGCCGTTATTGGGTTGTGCTGTCATTAATGGCCTTTGAGGAAGCAACAAATGACCATCAATGACGGCAAAGCCTAATGACAATAAATGACAGCGCAACCAATGACGGCGTAGCCAAATGACTATAAATGACAGCGAAGCCGACCGACAGCGCAGATAATTATCCAAAAACACCAAACACGTTCAGCAGCACTACAAAAATGAACACCGGGCAAACGTAGCGAATGAAAAACGCCCAGATTTGCGCATTGGTGAAGGGCAGGCCGAACGGCCTGGATTGAAAGAACGAGCTTCCTTTCCCTAATTCTTCGGCAGCCTTGTGCACTCCCCACACCCAACCGATATAAATGGTGAGCAGCAGCCCGCCCAGCGCCAGGGAAATATCCCCCCACAGAAAGCTCATCAGGCTGAGAAAATCCCTGCCGCC
>WYBG01000568.1 GCA_011526015.1 Deltaproteobacteria bacterium
CGCATTTTGACGATTTCTTTGGCTTCGATGCCGATGTCCACCGCCTGGCCCATCACCCCGCCGCTGGGCTGGTGCAGCAGGAAGCGGGTGTTGGGCAGGCTGTAGCGGTTTTCCCGGGGAACCGCGGTGTAAATGAGCGCCCCGGCGCTGGCCACCCAACCGGTGCCGACGATTTTCACCTTCGGTTTCACAAAACGAATCATATCGAAAATGGTATCCCCGGATTCCACGTGCCCGCCCTGGGAATTGATGAACACTTTAATGTCTTCATTGGAATCGGCGGAGAGCACCAGCAGCTTCTGGGTAAACTCCCGGGCCAGTTTCTGGTCGATGGCCCCGTAAATCAAAATGGTGCGGGTTTGCATCAACTTGTCGTCTAAGCGCGATTTACCGCCATTCTCTTTTTCTTTCTTCTCTTCAAAACGAACGTCCATTATGAATCTCCTGCAATTAAGGTTTGGGGTCATCCGGGTTTCTTACCATAGCCGCATGTGATCACCGCGATACGTGATGTGTAATGAATAATACACGCCAAACCGTGTCGGCTTCCGGGATGATAATTTTTTAAAGTCCAAAATCAGAACAAAGAGGCCAAATATATTACTGAATAGCGGGGCAATGACAGGTTTTTTTTCATAACCGAGATTATCCCGTTTGAGGGCCTGCGGGGCGGCGAAACAAAACTTCCACCTCTTTCACCTCTTCCGGGGATCCCAATATGAACAGCAGATCGTTCGAGCAGATTTTCGTATTAGTGCCGGGATTGGGCAGAATTTGCCCCTCCCGGCGGATTGCCAGAACCGTAACGCCATAATTTTTCCGCAAATTCAGCTCCCCCAGGGTTTTGCCAATCGCCGGGGTGCTCTCCGCCAGGTGCAGGGAGTGGATGCCAATATCCGCTAAATGCGGTTTCAGATCCTCCAGGGACGCGCCGGTTTGGGAGAGGCTGCGAAACATCCGGTAATTTTCGGAGCGTACCTGGTTGACGATCAATTCGATCTCATCCCGGGGAACCAGGTATTTCGCCAATACCAGGGTGAAAATTTCGATGGAGGTTTCGAATTCTTCCGGGATCACCTCGTTAGCGCCTGCTTCGTATAAGGATTTGATCTCTCCTACAAAGCGGGTACGCACAATGACATGAACGAACGGATTCAGCCGCCGGGCCAACTGGGTAACCCGGGCGGTGGCGGTGGGATCGGAGATGGCGATGACCAGGATGCGGGCGGACTCGATGTGCGCCTGCTGAAGCACCGCTTCGTGGGTGGCGTCGCCGTAGTGGATCGGCTCTCCTTTGGCGCGTTCGTTGCGCACCGTATCGGGATTGGCTTCGACGATGGTGTAAAGAATGCCCACCGTGCGGGCTGCGCGCGCCAGGTTCCGGCCGTTCAGTCCGTACCCCACGATGATGACATGATCCTGGAGAACCCGTTTCTCCAGCTCCTCGATGCCTTGATTGAGGGGATAAGCGCCGGTTTTCAACCGCGCCGGGAGGGGCAGGCGATTAGCGGCGTCCGCCACCCGGGGAGCCACGGCGATGATGAAGGGAGTGAGCGCCATGGTCACGAGAGAGACGGAGAGAAACAGTTGATACAGGTTTTGCTCGATCAGGCCGAATTCCAGGCCGGTTTTGGAGAGAATAAAGGAAAATTCGCCCACCTGGCCGAGGGAAAGCCCGGTCAACAAGGCGGTGCGTAGAGAGGCGCCCAGCGGCAGGGTAACCGCCCCGGCGATGATGGTTTTTAAGACCAACACCGCTGCGGTGAGCGCCCCGAGGAGCAGGGGTTTTTCAAATAAAAACCCGACGTCCAACAACATTCCTATGGAAATAAAAAAGAAGCTGTTGAATACGTCCTTGAAAGGGAGAATACCCTCCAGGGCCTGGTGGCTGTATTCCGATTCGGAGATCACCAGCCCGGCCAGAAAGGCTCCCAACCCCAGGGAAAGTCCTGCCAGGGAAGTCAGCCAGGCCACGGCGATGCAGATCAACACCACGCTCAGGAGAAACAACTCCCGGCTGCGGGTGCGCACGATCTGGCGAAGCAGCCGGGGCACCAGCCAGGTGGCGCTGAACAAGATCAGAACGACAACCCCGAGCGCCTTCAGGATGAGCAGCAGGGAGGAAACGCCCCCGCCGGTTTGCCCCGCCAGCGATGGAGTGAAAATGATCATGGGAACAATGGCAAGGTCCTGGAAGATCAGGATCGCCAGCACCAGGCGCCCGTGCCGGCTGTCCACCTCCGCCCGTTCCTGGAGGATTCTCATAACGATCGCGGTGCTGCTGAGCGCCAGCAGAAAGCCGATGAAGAGCGCTTCCGCAGGGTCAGGGCCGGCCAGGGAGACCAATCCGAAAACCGCCAGCAAGGTCACTACTACCTGGAGCGATCCCCCGACCAGAACCGGTTTTTTGACCTGCCACAGCTTTTGGAGGGAGAACTCGATGCCGATGGTGAAGAGCAGCAATACGATCCCGATTTCCGCCAGCACTTCCACGTCATGTACCGATTTGACGAATCCCAGGCCGTGCGGCCCGATCAAGACCCCGGTCAACAGAAACCCGACGATGGTGGGCACCTTGATCCGGTGGCATACCAGCAGCACCAGGATGGATACGCCGAAGATGATTACGATGTCTTTTAATAAAGGGATTTCCATGTCGGAGTGATCTGAAATGAGCGGGCGCAGCGTGAATTACACAAAACGCCCCGGGTAAGGCAAGGTTTTACAAGGGCATTCCGGTGCGGAGCGCAGGCATAAAAAACATAGCGGAGAGGGTGGGATTCGAACCCACGGTGACCACAAAGGACCACAACGGTTTTCAAGACCGTCCCATTCAACCGCTCTGGCACCTCTCCATGCAAACGCTGCAAAAATAACAGAATTTTCCCGGCGGCAAAAGGGAATTTTTGCTTATCCTGCAATCTTCCGGCAGGAGCGATAGCCTGTAATGAGTATAATTGACAAAAATCATGTTTCAGACTGACTAATGTCATGGTTTTGGAAACAACCGGGGTGTTAATGTGTTTTGACAAGAGGAGGGGAGAGGGCTCGATCTATTTCCCGGAGGCCGCCCCTGCGGCGGTGTTCGGGAGAAACGTAATCATTTAACCAGAGGAGAAACAATTATGGCAGCGCCCAAAGCAGACAAAAGAGCAGACCTGGCCGGCCCGGGCATCGGCAATTACGAAGACCTGGAGAAAATCCTGCCCACGGATTACCAATCTCTCTTGACCCCCAAGGAGACCCAGAAAGCGATCTTTGCCGCCAGAAATTACATCGAGGAGCACCTCTGCAAAGAGCTGAACCTGATGATGGTGCAGGTTCCCCTGATCGTGGACGTGGAGAGCGGGGTGAACGACTACTTAGACCGCGACGGCTCCCGCACCCCCATCCAGTTCCACATTTCCAACGATTACGACAAGCACCCGGTGGACGCCCAGGTGGTGCAGGCGGCCACCAAGTGGAAACGCGTGGCTCTCAAACAATTCGATATGAAAGTGGGCGAGGGGCTGTGCACGGACATGCGCGCGGTGCGCAAAGATTACTTCCTGGACCACGACCACAGCGCTTACGTGGATCAGTGGGACTGGGAAAGAGTGATCACCGCCGACCAGCGCAA
>WYBG01000569.1 GCA_011526015.1 Deltaproteobacteria bacterium
AAGAGTGTATTTACCAGGGGGAAGAAAGTTTCCGGGAGGAAAAGTTTTCGGGGAGAATAATTGCCAGACCTCAAAGGTTTTAGAAACCTTTGAGGTCTTTGTTATAAAGCCCTACCGTCCCCGTTTCCGCATTTCCAGCGCCTGGCTGATCTTTTCCAGGGTTTGAGAATCGTTGGGCATAACGCGCAGGACGTTTTCATAATGGTCGATGGCGGTGTTGTAATAACCGCGCCGGAAAGCCTCTTCCGCCTTCTGCTGGTAGAATTGCACCACCGCAGCCTGCAATTCCAGGGCGGCGCTATTGGCCGGGTCGAGGTGCAGCAGCGTCGAGGTATGCAACAGAACGTTATCCTCCGCCGGCTTCAAATAACGCTGTTTGCGAAACGCTTCCCGGGCGTTCTGCAAAAGAGTTTCCATGCGCGCGATTTTTTGCTGCTTTTCCGCTTCCACCTGGCCATGGATGGCGCCGATGCGCTCCTGCGCCAGGGGAACCAGGTAATCCCGGGGAAATCGCTCGATAAATTGCTGGTACATCAACAGGGCGGCGGAGTAGTTCTGGGCGTTGAACGTTTTTTCCGCTTCCGCGAACACGAAGCTGGCGTGGGTAGCGCGATCGGGAAGAAAGAGGTACAATCCCATACCGGCGCACAGCAGCACCGCCAGGGCGATCAAAGAGAAAATCAGGGTTTTGCGCTTTGGCGAGGAAGCGGTTTTCGTGGCGTTCCGGGAAAATGGGTCGGAGATTCCCGCGGGATCGCCGGCGGGGGCGGCATATAACGGGCTTCCTTCGGCGGAGGGATTCACGAAAGAGGTTCCTTTTCCTGGCCGCTCGCCCCGCCCGGCAGCGTAGAAAGCCGCCGGGTTGGCGCTGACAATGTCGGATGGCCGCGCCTGGCGCAACGGGGTTTGAATGACCGCCCGGGTATATTGCGCCGTTTTCACCGCCTCCGGCAGCGCGGCATGGCAATGCTGACAATGAGAACGACTTCCTTCGTTATAAGCGCCGCAGTTTCGACAGGTCATGGTCTCTCCTGGATAAGTTTGAATGCCTGATTCCTCCCTGCTCCTTTTGGATGACGCCGGCCTGGCTTGCTCCTTTGAAGCCCTGCGAAGAATGCCGGATCCGGATACCGGAGGCTCAGCCTGTGCCTGCATGAAGTATAAATAAGGCCTTCTTTCCGTAAAACCCTGTGCGTGAACTCAAGGAAAATCGAATCCGTTTTTGAATGAGGCGGAGAGCAACGTTAACCGTGTAAGGCTTGCCATAATCTCCAAAACCGAGACTCGCAACTCCAAACTCCAGACTCATAACTCCTCCACATTTTCACTTTTCTTTTTGCCGATCTGTCTTGAGGCATTAAATTCGCGATCTTATTCGCACAGGAGAGCCTAACATGGAAAAAGTTGCCTACGAAGCGTTAACGTTCGACGACGTGCTGTTATTGCCCGCCAAATCCGCCGTTCTGCCTAAAGACGCACAATTGAAAACCCGCCTCACCCCTTCCATCGAGCTGAATATTCCGCTCCTTTCCGCGGCGATGGACACGGTGACGGAGTATGCCATGGCGATTGCCATCGCCCGGGAGGGCGGCATCGGCGTCATCCACAAAAACATGCCCATCGAAGCGCAGGGGGAGCAAATCGACCGGGTGAAACGCTCCGAAAGCGGCATGATCATCGATCCCATCACCCTTACCGCGGACCAACCGCTGTGGCGGGCGCTGGAGTTGATGGAGCGTTACCATATCTCCGGCATTCCCATTGTGGATGGGAAAAAACTGGTGGGAATCATCACCAACCGGGATTTGCGGTTTGAGGATAACACCGGGCGTCCCATCCGGGAATTGATGACCAAAGACCGGCTGGTGACCGCCCCGGTCGGCACTACCCTCGATGACGCCAAAGCGATTCTGCAGAAGCACCGCATCGAAAAGCTGTTGGTGGTGGATGGACAGGGCAATTTGAAGGGGCTGATCACGGTAAAGGATATTCAGAAGAAGCAAAAATATCCCAACGCCTGCAAGGATGAATTGGGGCGGTTGCGGGTGGGCGCAGCCGTTGGAGTTGGGGAGGAAGCGCTGCAGCGGGCCGCGGCGTTGATCGAGCGCGGGGTGGACGTAATCGTCATCGACACCGCGCACGGGCACTCCGGCAAGGTGCTGGAGACGGTTGCGGAATTCAAACGGAGACTCAAAAAAATTAGTTTGATCGCCGGCAACGTTGCCACGTATGAGGCGGCGCAGGATTTGATCGCCGCGGGCGCCGACGCGGTAAAAGTGGGCATCGGTCCCGGCTCTATCTGCACCACCCGGGTGGTTACCGGGGTGGGGGTGCCGCAGGTTTCCGCGATCATGGAGGTGGTAAAAGCCTGCAAAGCGGCGGGAATTCCCCTGGTGGCCGACGGCGGCGTGAAGCACACCGGGGACATTGCCAAGGCGATTGCCGCGGGGGCGGATTCGGTGATGATCGGGGGACTGTTCGCCGGATCGGAAGAAAGCCCCGGCGAGACCATTTTGTTAGACGGGCGGCGCTACAAGCAGGTGCGCGGGATGGGTTCCATCGGCGCAATGGTGAAGGGCAGCAGAGATCGCTATTTTCAGGCGGAAGTGGCGGAAGCGGAAAAATTGGTGCCGGAGGGCATCGAAGGGCGGGTTCCTTACAGCGGGCCGGTCAGCGATACGATTTTCCAGATGATGGGAGGATTGCGCTCCGCCATGGGCTACACCGGCTGTAAAACCATCGGGGAATTGCAGGAAAAGGGGCGCTTCATCAAAATCACCGCCGCGGGAATGCGGGAAAGCCATCCCCACGACGTGGAAATCACCAAGGAGTCGCCGAATTATAAACTCTGATTTGAGATTTGGGGAGAGGAGTAATGGAGTGGTGGAGTATTGGATTAATGGATTGATGGATAATTGGATGGGTGAATGGGAGATTAACTCGTGACGATGCTCCGCGTCGTCACGCAGTGGGAGAAGCTCTGCTTCCAGGGCAAAGAACCGTCAAAGATTCAGGGGTAGAGACACGGTTTAACCCTTCAACCATCCCTTAAAACAGAACGGGGAAAACGGATGAGCAAGCTGACCAAAGTAGTTGTCGCGGTTGTGGCGTTGTTTATGATATATGTCGTGTATCTGCTGACCGCCACCGAGGATATCGGTTCGTTCGAGAACGTGCGCGCCAGCGGGGAGATCAATCGCTCCATGAGAGTATGGGTCGTGGGATCAAAAGGTTTTGAACGAGACCGGAGCAATAATATCATCTCTTTCTACGCCCGGGATAAATATGACCAGGAGGCCGTCGTCAGCCTGCAAGAACCGGCCCCGCCGGAGATCGTGAACGCGGAGGTGGTGGAGCTGCTCGGGCATTTGCACGGCAATAATTTTATCGCCTTGAGGGTCAGCATTGTTAAGTTGGCCGAGTGAAGCGAGTGGGATGGTTAAATGGTTGGATGGTTAGATGGTTGGATAACCATTTAGCCATTCAGCTATTTAGCCATTTAACCATCCGGCAATTTAACCATTCAGCCATTTATACATCGCGAGAGGATGAAAATATGTTAAAGAAAATCGATCACATTGGCGTTGCGGTGCAATCGCTGGAACAGGTAAAGAGTTTGTTTGCCGCGGTGTTCGGCCTGGAGCCGGAATTCGAAGAGACCGTGGAGGAGCAGAAGGTGCGGGCGGCGGGATTCCGCATCGGGGAATCGAAAATCGAGTTTTTGGAGCCGACTTCCCCGGAGTCCCCGATTGCCAAATTCCTGGAAAAACGCGGCGAGGGGCTGCACCACGTGGCGCTTTCGGTGGACGACATCGTTGCG
>WYBG01000570.1 GCA_011526015.1 Deltaproteobacteria bacterium
ATTTTGCAGAGTAGCCAGGGGCAACGGTTCACGCATGGCAAACTCCTTGAAGGTCAATGCGCCGGCGTCGAACATTTTCTTACTCCTCAAAACAAAACCACGCCCACGTCATTCGTTACGCATTACGAGTTACGCATTACGTATTAATGAATAGCGTAAAACGTAAAGCGTAATACGTAACTTTAGTTAAAGGCTTCCGGTCACGCCCAACCGGTTCTGCGAACCCAGGTCTCCGAAGTTGGAGTAGGCGTAATCCAGCCGGAAGTTTTTCCAGTTAATGCCCAGCCCCGCGGAAATCCCCCCGAAGTTCCTCCCGCCTAAGCTGTTCACGCTCTGGTTAAGCCCGTTATCATACCCCAGCCGGAACTTCACCACCTCGCTGATGTCAAATTCACCCCCGATGCCGAATCGCTTCAAAATATCGATAGTCTCGCCGGTATTGAGGGTCATATCGTTCAACGAGGCGGTGAACAGCAAGGGCAGGTGCTCCAGGCGCTTGGAGAATCCCAGGCGCAGGAAGGTGGGCATTTTGCTCTTGCTCTCGGTGTAGTCATTCAGGATGAATCCCAGATTAGAGAAAGAGACGCCCACTTGCAGGTCGGAAATACTGGGGAAGGTATAGATAATTCCTCCGTCGAAGGCCAGGCCGGAGGCGTTGACGTTATCCAGGGATGAGTAGATGAATTTCAGGTTGATCCCGTAATCGAAGCCTTCCCCCAGGGAGTTGGAGAGGGAGGCGGCCAGGGCAAATTCCGAGGCGCTGAAATCCCGCCCGGTCTTCTCGCCGAATTCATCGGTTTCGGAAAAGTCGCCATAATTGAAATACACCAGGCCCATGCCGAGGTTGCCGAATTTCATCCGGCGATTGTAGGCCAACTGCCCGCCTTGCAAATCCAGCAAATGATCCACGTAGTTGATGGTCCAGCGCGCCTCCGGAATTCCGGATAATGCCGCGGGATTATAAAACATCGCGTCCACGTCTCCCTTGATCGCCACCAGGTTATTGGCCATGGCCGCGCCGCGGGCGCTGTAGGGAGTTTTCAGAAACTCGAAAATAGTGCTGCCCACCGACTGCCCCCAGGCCGGCAGGGTCATCGCGATGGCGCATATTGTGAAAATCCATTTGGATGATTTCATAGTACCCTCGACTTATCCGTCTAACAACCTGACTAATCCTTCAACACCAATACCGGCTCTGAATATCGGCATCATTCAAAAGATAAAAAAGGGAATTTTCAAGAAGATATCGAAACTCCGTTTTGATACCGGATGCCTGATTCCAGACGCCGGACTGCGCCAATAGAAATGGATGTCGAACAACCGCGGGCATCCGGTATCTGATATTCGGATTGCATTTTTTACAACTTTTGTGATATTTTCCCTTTGATTCCGAAAAGGCGTGCTCTAAATTCGTTCGATTGTAAAAAATACAATTTATTAACCGGGTTTGATGGAGGAGATTTATGCACTTGCAAGAATTCGAGCGGCTGGTGCAGGTGATGAAGCGCCTGCGCAAAGAGTGCCCCTGGGACCGGGAGCAGACCCCGGAAAGCCTGCGCCAGTATATCTTAGAAGAAGCGTACGAGACCATCGAGGCCATCGACGCGCAGGACTGGAAAGAACTGAAAAAAGAATTAGGCGATTTGCTGCTGCAAGTCGTTTTCCAGGCCGAAATCGCCGAAGAGGAGGGGCGTTTTACCCTCCCGGAGGTGATCGAGCATATCAATAACAAATTGATCCAGCGCCATCCCCACGTGTTTGGCGACGTGAAGGTGAAAGACGCCCGGGAGGTGAAAAACAACTGGGAGCAGATCAAGGTCAAATCCGAGCAGCGCAAATCCATCCTCCAGGGGGTTCCCCGCAACTTTTCCGCCCTGCTGCGCGCCCAGCGCATCCAGGATAAGGCCTCCCAGGTGGGCTTCGACTGGGAGAATCCCGGCCAGGTGCTGGAAAAAATTGGTGAAGAAGTGGAAGAGTTACAGCAAAGCAGCGCCCCGGAAGCGATCGAAGAAGAGATTGGCGACCTGCTCTTTTCGCTGGTAAATCTGTGCCGTTTTTACAAAGTGAGCGCGGAGGACGCGCTGCGCAAAACCACCAACAAATTCATTTCCCGCTTTGAATATATCGAGCAGAAGCTGGAGGAGCGCAACCAGGATATCCACCGGGCGACTTTGCAGGAGATGGACCAGTTGTGGGAAGAGGCCAAGGCGCTCCACCGCACTCCGGCAGAAGCTCCCAAACCCCTCGCCGCCGGCCCCGGCAACTCCCTGGAAGAGAAAATGGAGCGGTTCTCCGCGGAAATCGTCAATTACCTCGACCTGCCGAGATTCTGGCCGTTTCTGGCCGGGTTTTTCAAAGAAGCCTTTGCGGCCGGCGATTTTGCAGCGCTTATTTCCCGGTTTGACATTCGCCCCTACCAGGTGGATTACCTGGAAGGTTTTCCCGGGAAAGATATTCGTTCCCTGGTTGCCGGGGAGCATTCGCCCCTGATCGAAAAGATGGAAAACGAGCGCCGGATCGTGAGCCGGGCCGACCTCCCCGGGGACAGTGTTTTGCGTAAAATTATGGAACCGTTGGGAATTGACCTGGCCATCCCGGTGGCCAAACAAAAGGAGTTGCTGGCTGTGATCTTGTTGGGCGGCGCGCCCCAAACGGCCTCTCCTTCCCGCCGGCGGTTACACTCCCTTAAATTGGTGAGCTCCCAGGTCGCCATAGCGTTGGACAATATTCGCAGCATTCAAAATATGGTGCAGAGCCAAAAAATGGCCGGTTTGGGGATGTTAGCTTCCCAACTGGCGCATGACTTCCGCTCCTTCATCGCCCTGGCCAAAACCCTGAACAAGGAGAATGAACGCTTCGCCAAACACGCCGGCTACATGGAAAAAATGGTGCAGGACCTGCTGAATTACGCCCGGCCGCAGGAGCTCAAGCTGGCCGGGGTCAATATCAACGACCTGCTTGACATGAGCCTGGAGTTGCTCCACGCGCCTGCGGAAGTTCACATCGAAAAGCACTATGCCCCGGAACTGCCCAAACTGAATCTGGATATTGCCCAGATGCGCCGGGCGTTTCTCAATCTGCTGCAAAACAGCCTCCGCGCCTTGCGCACCCATCCGAACGGGCGGATTAAAATTACCACCAAAGAACTTCGCCCGCTTTCCCGTTCCCGGCGCAATCCCTGGGTTTACATCGAAATATTAGATGAAGGCATCGGAATCCCGGAGGAATACTTAGAGCGCATTTTCGATCCCTTTTTCACCACCCACAAAAACGAAGGCGGAAACGGGCTGGGGCTGGCCATCGTGAAGCAGACCGTTACCCGCCATTCCGGCTTCATCGACGTGGCCAGCAAGCCGGGCAAGGGAACGGTGTTTAACATCCGGCTGCCCCTTCAAACCGTATAAAAACCAGGAAAACCGCAATGGCTCCGAACAACAAGATTTTGATTGTTGAAGATACCGAGATGTGGAGTGAAAACTTCCGAAACTGGATCGGAAACTATTACGACATCAAAGTAGCCGGCGAAAAAATCGAGGCCCTGGCGCTGTGCAACTCCTTTGGGCCGGATTTGATCATTCTCGACCTGGGGCTTCCGCAAATTTCCGATGGCCTGGGACTGTTAGACGACCTGGTCCGGAGAGGGCAGGATTATCAAATCATCGTGGTCACTTCTTATGAAGAGCACCAGTACGCCCTGGAAGCGCAGCGACGGGGCGCATATTCTTACTTTTCCAAAGGCGACGACACCCTGGAGGAAGAGTTGCCGAACCTGATCAAGCAGGCGCTCAAAATGCAGCAGTTGGAGCGGGAGAACAAAGAGCTGCGCTCCAAATTAGAGCAGAATATCCGTTTTGACAATATTGTGGCGGTCAGCAAGCAGATGCAGCAGGTGCTGGCCACTATCGAGACTATCAAGAACAGCGTGGAACCGGTGTTGATCACCGGGGAATCGGGGGTGGGCAAGGAGGTCATTGCCCGGCATATTTTCAAACAAAGCACCCGCTTGAATGGCAATTTTATTGCGATCAATTGCGGGGCGTTGCCGGCCAACTTGCTGGAAAGTGAATTATTCGGATATGAAAAGGGGGCTTTTACCGGGGCAGTCAAGACCACCCGCGGCAAAATCGAGCTGGCCGATGAGGGGACCCTCTTTTTGGATGAAATCGGCGATATGCCCCCGGAACTGCAAGTCAAATTGCTGCGGGTGCTGGAGAGCAAGCAATTCTTCCGGCTGGGGGGAGAAAAAGAAATTTCCGTGAACTTCCGCTTGATTTCCGCTACCAACCAGCCCCTGGCGGAATTGATCAAGGGGGATAAATTCCGGGAAGATCTGTTCTATCGCATCAACGTGATCCCGGTCCACATTCCCGCGCTGCGCGAGCGCCCGGACGATATTCCGGCGATGATCGACCATTTTGCCGAGAAATTCTGCCGGGAGAATGATCTTCCCAAGCCCAAATTCAAGAACCGGCTGATCGCGTTTTTATCACACCTGCCCTGGGAGGGCAATTCCCGGGAACTGGAAAATACCGTGAAGAGACTGATCCTCACCAATCCGCAGCAAGTGGATATGGAGAACCTGCCCCCGGATATTTTAGAAGAAACCGACAATTTTTTAGACAAAGCCCTGGCCAACGAGTTGAGCCTGGAAGCAGTGTCGCGGATTTACGTGAAAATGGTGTTAGAGCAGAAAAAGGGCAATAAAAAAGAGGCCTGCAAGCTGTTAGACATCAACTACCGCACTTTGATGAGTAAGCTGGGGTGAAGGGCGGTTTTCAGTTTCGGCGCGCCGCCTTTATTTCCCTTTTCAATGGCGGGTTATTTGAGGGATGGGTGGGTTCGGCAATAATAATTTGCCCCTGAAGCCCCTCCTTTCCCCCAGGAAAATTGCAAAATATGCAATCGCCATTCTCCTGAGAGGATGTTTTTCGATCTACCATTCTCTCGACGGTGTATTTTTCATCGCCCGGTTATTAAAAAACACCCCCGGGCAGCAGTTCTGCGCATTTTTCCCCCTTTCCACCTCCCATTCCATCCTTTTTTGCCAACCGATAAATTGTATTTCCTGCAATCAGAATCGAACACCGAATTGTATTTTTTACAACACTAAATCCATATATAGACATTAAATAATTATATATAATGGATTTATATGTTTTTATTTGTTTATATAATTAATTTTACTCAGCTTATAGCCAATGTTCTTTTGGCACGATACTTGACATCTATATGGGCATCTGCAGTTTTGATATTTGGGATGGTCAAAGACGTGAGCCTGTTGAGTATAGAGCGAGTGGAAACAAAAATGCGGGAGCAAGCACAAGTGTTGTCAGGAACACATCATCGGCGCCAACCTGGCCAGGAAAGTGGCCATCACCAAGCAGACCTCAGAAATGCAATTCAAAGAACAGCCTCATTTTTTATCTTCTGTTATTCAAGCACAACCCTTATCGAAACTCATACACTTACCGGAGGAAATATCGCATGAAAGTATTAGTGTTCGAAACCAGCAAAGACCGCGCAAAGTTGATCAGCGATTTACTGGATGATTATCGCTACAAAATCCATATTAATTACGAAGGGAATGAAGTTCTTAACAATGTTCAGGAAGTCAAACCCTCCCTGATCATTGTCAATGCCAGCGTGCGCCCGGATTCCGGCGTGGGCATCGTGGATAAGATCAAGAGCGATCCCCGCTACTCCAAAATCCCGATGATCCTCATCTCCAATTTTAACTCCACGGAACTGACCGCGAAGATCAAGAAATATACCAACGTCGATTACCTGGTGGAGCCGTTCAAAATCAAAAATTTCCGGCACATCGTCGAGCGCTGGATTAACTTTCGCAGCCTCTACGTAAATTAAGCGGTTTTCATTCTTGAAAAGGCTTCGCGGTTATCAGGCCAGGCTGGCCGCGTTAAACCGGAAGGACCCAAAACAGGCGAGAGCCTTCATGGTTGAGTCGATCTCACAAGGAAGTGGCATTTTGCTGGGGCAGCTACACCTCTGCCTGATCATCCTGGCGTTTGTTTTGCTCCGGTTCTTTGCCTACATAAATAAAGACGCATAGTCTAACTGCAATAAAAACAGTTAGATAATTTTTTGCCGGTAACGCAAGAGTAACAAATTTGTTTTCATAGGGGTAAAATTTGGGATAAATTTTACCCCTGTAAAACTCTGTAGATGCCTCACGGAAGGGGTATCTACAAATATAAGTTGAATACCAAGAACCTGCCTCAGTTTTCCCCTTCCCCCCTTGTTACTCTGAAAATTTGGTTATGCAGTTCAAATAACCGTTCAACCTGAACGTAAAGGCCAAACTGCATTTCCTCTGGTAAATAATCCTGGCTTAATCCACAAACCTGGCATTTCAAAACACATAATTCCTCATAAACCTCCTGCCAGACTTCCCAAAAATCTTGGGGCTTTTTTGAGTTTGACATGTTATGCCTCCGAACGTACAAACCCCCCGGAAGGACTGGCATCAGGCAGGAACCGCAAGGCGGGCTTACCTGGCCTATGCCTCTACAGCATAGGCGGTCGCTTCCAGGGGGTTCTATTCCGTTTCGGAAACTGTTACGGTTCCTTTTTTATGCCGTTCTCAATTTATGGCAGCAGGGGGTAAAACTCAAGCTGTTTTTGGAGAACTCTTAAAATAAGCCTATCCAGGGCTTAAATTTAATAGGAATTAACCAAATGCAAGGGAATCAGGGTAAAATTAATGAGCTTTAAACGCTTATCCGGGAGAATATCAAAAAAGTATTACCCCTATGACTTTTATGAAGATTGGGTTAAATTTGAACACACTAAACATAGGGGAGAACATGAGAACATTTCTTTTACTGTTCCTTCTCTTTCTGTCTTGTGCCGCACCGAAAGCCTCTTTGCTCCGCTATAGTGAAACCGTATATCCGGCAAAGCCGGAAGATTGTGCGGTTGAAGTCGTGAATGAAGTTAAAGCAGATGATTTCCTTTTGATTGGGCAAGTGAAAGTAACACAAGATGTAGGTTATAGCCAGGATAAAGTTTTGAAGGAATTGAAGCGCGGTTGTTGTTTAATGGGGGGTGATGCACTAATGAACATTAAGCAACAATTTACCGATTCATCGAATCCGCTTATGCCGGTTATCTGGATTGCGGATGTAATTAAGATGAAAAGTGTTGGAAATTGATGGCCGCCGATTGGATAGCGGAGGTTGTTAAGGTTAATGACTAAATTGAGATGTAACCCTAAATAAAAGTTTTGCCTCTACCCTTCTGCGTTTCTTCATACTTTTATCCTCGGTGATCCAGTATTTGTAATCTGCTATTGCATCAGCATTAAGTTTTCTCGCGATAATTAAAACATTCTCCCTTGCTTTTTCCTCTGTTTCATCTGTTCCAAAAATATAGGTAATTTTATTAAATACAAAATAAGTATTCCCCTCACCTTCCGTTAAAATCTCCACTTTCTTAAATTCGCTTATGTCTTTTGAATCCCCTGCTAAATTCCAGGGTTCAGTTATCTCACTTAACACCTGTGAGCCAATAACCGGTGCACAACTTTTTAAGAGCAGTGCTGATAACAAAGTTAATAATACTCTCATTCCTCACCTCTAAGATTTACGTTGATTGTTATATCTTCGGAAAGGTCACGGAAATCAACCGGCTTGTAAAAGCCTTGCATCCGGCATATTTCGGTTATTAGCCGGGGGATAACGTAGTATTGCTCTTTATCGAAACAGGCTTTAGCAGTCTTTATGGCAAGGTCTAAAGTCCACTTAAAAGAGCCTTCCGCCTCCCGCCTGATTGAGTCTTGAACCGATTCGATGTATTTTTTCACCTTATCGTTTCTTAACAACCGGCTTGCCGTTACTTCCGCCGTCCTTCTCGCATAGCCCGCCGATATTGCGGATTGCTTCCCGTTCCCGGTTCTAAGATATTCTAAGGCAAACTTTTCTTGTTTCGGGTTCATTTGCGCCGCCTGTTAGCTCGTTTCTGCGGGAAGTTTTCCGGGGAATCCCTTAAACTTTTTCCCGGTGTCATGTTCAAACTGCCAAACGTCCACCTTTAAGGTAATGCCGTGCGCCTGTAAATATTTGGTGTGAATGCCCAAAATCTCCGCACAAATATTCTCTTTTTCTTCCGGCGTTAATGCGCCGGTTTTTATCGCCTGTTGTTTTGCCATTGCTTAAACTCCCTCAAATATGGTTGAGAAATTCTTGTCGATTTGCTGGCCGCTCGCTTGAAAGAAGTATCTCAAATTCTCGAAATTCCAATCTTGTCCCAAACTTTGAGCAGTCATAAATGCCCGGTTTAAGCCTTTCATTAGCTCAAGCTCTTTCCGGGTATTTTCGCTTATCCGTTCGGCTCGCATTCGGTCAACGTGACTCTTGAATATCAAAACGTCACTGGTTGCTTCAATGGAGGGATAAAAAACCCGTTCGATGAAATACATAAACTCATCGTTGCCTTTTTCGATCTCCTCCAGGTACTTGGCCTTGAGTTTTTCGGCTGTCCATTTCTGATAAATCGAAAACCATAGTTGCATCTTGGCGAAAAATGCCGGGGTTTCTTCATGCGCCGGGGTGCTTTCCCTTTCAACCTTTTTTGACAAGGCCAACATTTCCGCCGGGTACTGCTCGTTAAAACGGCGTACCTTTTCTCTAATGGGGGGGAAATACCGCTCGTGTGCTTCCGTTACTTTTTCCCGCCCGGCCTGGCTGGTTCCGTAGCGTGCTAAAATAGCCTGGCGTTCGGCGTCGTATTTAGCATAGGCGCTACTGACACCGGTTAAGATTTCATCGTGTAGTTGCTTTAGTGCGGTTGCTGACATGGTCAATACTCCTTTAGTTTGTGATTTTGTTTTGATTCTCTAAGGATACATATTTTTTAACAGCTGTACTTCGCCTGCCATTGCCAAAGACAGCGTTTCTTCGGCTTCATTCTCATTCCCCTCAAACAATTCGATCAATCGCTGTTTGGCCGCTTCCATTTCCTTAACCGTTCGGGGGTTAAAGGTCTTTGCGTTAGGGGTTATTCCAATAGCCCGGCATACATCATAAAAAGAGACGCAAGTATAGTGCTCCATTTTTTCAACCTGTGTTAAGGGTGAATATTTATATCACTGTGATTTCTTGTGTGCTCAGTTGTGATAGTTGTGATAGTTACGATGTTTGTTATAGTTGTGATGTTTGTGATAGTTTTTAATAAACAAAAGTTAAAAATATAAAAGAACCAGAACAAGGCAAAAGTATCACAACTATCACAAATCGCATTTAACATATTGTTTTCCTTTAAAAATACCCGTCACAACTCATTTTTTCGGTTTTTGTATTTAATACCTTGTTTTCTCATTGGTTTAATTCAGTTGTGACACCTTCCCGGGAGGGTGTCACAACTTAGCTTTTTAGAAACGGTTGTTGAGTAAGTTCGCTTAACCTGGTTTGAGCGATTGTATAGCGTTTATCATTGCCCTTAATTAAGTCGCCCTTTTTGAACATTTTCTCAACAATCGTCCGAACGGTGTTATAGTTTCGATTCCCCGGCAAAGAATCGGTTATTTCCCGATAAGTCATTCCGTCCCCGTTCCCGGCTAAAAGGTCGATAATCTCCTGCCGTTGTAAAGTGTTTTGATGTGCTTTAGCATCACCTTTTAATTTCCAAACGAGATATTCCTTGTCGAGTTCGATAACATATTCTTTCCGCTCAATATCGTTCCCGCTTATGTGTAAAGCCGTAAAATCGTTTTCCATGCGAATTAACATAGTGCAATCAGCGCCCGCCCTTTCGCCTTCCGTGCCTTGCATTTCGTCAAAAGGTGAAAGCTCACTTCTCATTTGCCTTGCGTGAGTCACGCCCAAAATATTTGTTCCGGGATATTCCCGCGTAAGTTTTCGGATAGCGTCTGAGGTTTGATAATCGGATTTATACCCGATTTTGTCATTCCCTGAGAACAAGGCTAAAGTATCAACAATCGCTAAGCGGGGTTTCAAAATTTCTATTTCTTGCCTTAGTTGATCAAGTCCGCCGATTTCCGCTTTGGCAATCGAAAAAGAAAAATCAAGCTCTTTAAGTTTGGTAAGGTCTTCTATTTGCCAAAACTTGCAAAACTTTTTTAGCCTGCTCCCTTCACGGCGTTTTGTCGTTTCAAGTCCGATGTATAAAACCCTGCCTTGTTTGCATTTCTGATATTCGCTATTTTCAAAAGAATAAGCATAGCCGCCAAGTGCTACCGCTACGGCGATATTCAAAGCCATAAGGCTTTTGCCCGTTTCTGATTTTCCGGCAAGTTTTACAAATCCCTCCGGCATTACTCCGGGGATAACCCAATCAAGCTCCGGGAAATCTGTTGTTGCCAGTTCATAGGCGGAAATGCGTTCAATTCGGGGGATAGATTCCCCGCCTCCCTGGGAGATCGGCGAAATTTGCCCGGTTTCCGCCCGTTCCTTGCCGTTTTTATGGGGTGAAAGCGCCGCTATTTGCGCCGGTTTAAGGTTTGTGAGATAGAGAATATAATCGGGATTCTCAAAAAGCGCCGGCACAATACCGCCGCGTAAGGCCAGCGCCGTATTAATTAAATCCGATTCTTTTATAAAATCTTCTGGGGGAAAATCCGGGAAAATCTCCCGCACGTTTTTTATATATTGGCAAAACTCCGCCGAAAATTCACTTTCAGGAATTTTGTTATTGATAAGATAATCAATATGAGCCTCTCGAATTCTTTCAAGCTCAACGGGAGGGGCATAATCCGATAACGGCTTGCCGTTCCCGGCTCGTAAATCTTCAATCTGTGCGGGGGTGATTGGGGGGGAGTTTTTCATTTCTTACCCCCTTCCCGGCCATTAACAACATAATCAGTCGATTCTTGTTCAATCGCTTCGATTGATTTTACCGGGTTTCTCAAGAGCCAGGACGTAAGCTCTGACCTACGGAAATAAATTCGTTTGCCGTTCGGCTTGTAGTGGGGGATTTGGTTTAAGCTGGTACTCACGTTTCGCGTAAACGCGAAACGACTAAGTTGAATTTTCGATCAAGCAGGTGTAGATGGAGCTTGATAGTTTCAAATACCCCAACACTTGGGTGACCAACTCTGGTAAGGGGGTTAAATGCC
>WYBG01000011.1 GCA_011526015.1 Deltaproteobacteria bacterium
CTCGCGGGTGATCGCCTCGCATTGCGCCGCGGTGCGTTGATCGTTCCACATGATGCAGGGGCGCAGCGCCCGGCCGTTTTTATCCAGCAGCACCAGCCCGTGCATTTGCCCGGTCAATCCAATCCCCTCGACCTGCCCGGGTTTGATCGCCGCCTGTTGCAGCGCCCCGCGAAAGCTGCTCCGGGCGGCGTCCCACCAATCTTCCGGGTTCTGCTCCGCCCACAACGGGCGGGGGCTGAACATGGGGTATTCGCCGGCGGCGCTGCCCAGCACGGCGCCGGCCGCGTCGATCACAACTGCCTTGGCCGCGGTGGTGCCCAGGTCTAATCCTAAAAAGTATCCCATTGGGGGTTTCCCTTCATAGTTGATTTCGAGGGAGCGTAGCGGTTTATTTTCCGTATTTCGGGAGCCGCGGCGTTTGGGGATTGATATCCGGCCCGAAAAATTTGAATATCACCAGGTCCTCGTTGCCGCTGTTTTCCACCGCCGCCGGGCGAATCGCGGCGTCGTGGCACACTAACAACTCATCCCGGCCGGGGTTGCGGCCCTCGATGTCTTTCCCGGCAAAACGGCCCTTACCCTGCCAGACCAGGAGATTGTAAACCCCGTTGTCCCGGCTGAGACAGGTTTGCCCCGGGCGCACCGCCAGTTTCTTCCCGCTGAAGCGGTCGGTGTTATAGAAAATCCAGTATTCTTCACCGCCGGTTTGCCGGCTTTCCGGGATCAGTACCGGCGGGGTATGGCGATTCTCGTAAAAATAGGGATCGCCGCTTATTTCCCAGTCGATCATCTCCAGGATGATGCGCTCCCCGTATTTCTCCCGGTCTTCCCGGCGCATGTCTTTGAACAGCAACTCTTTGGAGATGATTTTCCCGCCGCATTTTGCTTGCAGCATGGAAAATACGTCCGAGTCTTCCTGCAATTCGATGGTCAGGGCCGAGCCGGGGGCGTGCAGGGTTCCCGCGGGAATGTGAAAACCGTCCCCGGGAACCAATAAATAGGCTTTGGAGTGTTGCAAAATCAGATCGCTGTCCCATTTTTCCAGGTAGGGCAGCAGCGTTTCGTAGCGCTTTGCCTCGGCGATGGAGGGATGCACGCCCAGGAAGGTCTCCGGGTGCGGGCCCATGTCGAGGCCCTCCGGAAAATAGTAGGCTTCCTCCTTGGGATTCTGCCCCACCAGCGCCGCGTGATGTTTCATCTGGTGAAAATGATAGGGCAGCCGGTGCGCGTAATCGAAGATTTTCGCCAGCCGGTCTAACCCCCGGGGATGCGCGGTGGCGTATTGCGCTCCCATGATCAAATCCCCGGCCGCGGCCACGGCGTCTTTGAGGGTGAGGCGCTCTTCCCCTTCCAGCGCGAGAAAGCTAAGACCTTCATCCGCTACCGCTACCCGGTTATCCGCCCCGGTGGTAGAGGCCAGCCAGCGTTCGCAAATGCCCCCGCGCTCGCCCAACTCATACTGGTCTTCCGGGAGGCCCAGCCGCCTTCCCGGGGGAAGAAAATCCCGCGCCACCCAGGCCGGTTCCAGCCGCAGGACGCCCTGGGCTTCTCCCAGCGCCTTCTCAACCCGGCTGCGCACGTGGTTCCGTCTCTCGTTCATGGTGATTTACTCCATTGGGTTGCTTTGTATGAAGGCAGTGATCTCCTCCAGCGAAGGCATGGCGCTTTGCGCGCCTTTGCGAGTGACCGAAAAACTCCCCACGGCGTTGGCAAATTCAATCGCTTCCATCAGTTCCGCGCCGTTCGCCAGGGAATGCGCCAGCGCCCCGTTAAAAGCGTCGCCGGCGGCGGTGCTGTCCACCACCGCGACTTTCCGGGCAGGAAAGGTTTTTTCCATGCTTTGATCGACCAGCAGGGCGCCCTTTCCTCCCAGGGTCACAATAACGTGTTTGACCCCGCGATTCAGCAAGCTCCGGGCGGCCTTTGCAGCGGTTTCCGGGTCGGCGGCGGGCATGCCGGAGATAATTTCCAATTCGATTTCGTTGGGGGTGAGAAAATCTGCCAATTGGAGCAGTTCATGGGGCAGGGGCGATGCCGGCGCGGGATTGAGGATGAAAATACACCCATTTCCCTTCGCCAGCCTGGCGGATGCCATCACCGTCTCCAGGGGCGATTCCAACTGCGCCAGCACGATTTTCACCGCGGAGAATAGCGCTTTCTTGCTCTCAATATCCGCCGCGGACAACTTCATGTTGCTGCCGGAGGCGACCACAATTTGGTTCTGCCCGTCCCCATCCACGGTAATCAAGGCCACCCCGGTAGGTTCTGCCGGGTCGATCAGCAGATTTTCCAGGTTGACTCCGTGGTTTTCCATGCTGCGGCAGAGCCTTTCCCGGAACAGGTCGTTTCCCATTTTCCCGGTGAACATCGTTTTGCTCCCCAGCCTGGCGCAGCAGACCGCCTGGTTGGCGCCCTTTCCCCCGGGGAACATGGCGAATTGTTTGCCCAGCACCGTCTCCCCCGGGGCGGGAAATCGCTCCGTATATACCACCATGTCCATATTGGCGCTGCCAATCACCAGCACGCCTTCTCTTTCCATAAGTTCCTCCGCGATGTTCGGGTTTGGAACACCGGTTTCAACGCGGTAGTGGTTACATTTTGACTGATAACGCCAGCGTGAGCCGGGCGTAGTTTGCCCCGGCTCCATGCATGGCCAGCCAGAAACCAGACCTCATCATTTAGTCGTTGCTTGAACAGGAGCGAACGGAGATAACAGAGATATTCTCAAAAACTCTGTTGCCTTTGTTTTCTCTTGTTCAAATTCATCAGCCAAAAGTTAACCACCACCTTCAACGCTCCAGGAGCAGGATCAATTTACATAGAAACCTCCTGGCATTTCAAGACAGGGTTAAGTTTTTGAGCGAATTGATTCCCGGGAGACGGTCAGGCCTTTTTGAGCGCAGCCATCCTGTGACGGAAGAGCAAATTACCGCAAAGGAAGATTTTTTGCGCATAACTCTTTAGTTTATAATGGATTGTTCAGTAAGATTTTTCATGTAGAGTTTATGCTACAAAATACCCATTAATTCTGCTGCCACGGCCGTGGAGCTGTTAGCATCTTAGCGATAAGAATTGGTTAAACAGCAGGTTAAAAGCGTTTGTGGGGGTTGTAGCAAGCGGTAAAGACGCGAAAAAGGGTTCGGTGATACAGGGCAATTAAAAAAACTAAATGCGCCTTATAATACGCCCAGGTTTGGATGGACAAAGGGTAGAGCGGTTCTTTGAAAACAATATTGAGAGTATGATAGCGGTCGCGTGCTAACGCCAGGCTTTCGAGATAACCGTTCGCAACAGATTCTCCTGCGGAGAGGAGACCTTCGGGTTTGCAGGGAGTCCGGTTTGGGAGCGGCGATTTTCACGAAGCAGGAAACAGCCCCCGGCCGGTATCATCAAAAAAAGCGCCGCTGATATTGCGACGTCCATCCACTCCTCATCTCTCTTTAAGGCTTCCCCGTTTCATACCCCTTTGTTTTAAACCGGAGAAGATGCCGGCGACAGGAAGTGTTGCCGGTTTATTTCTTTTTTTTTAATCCATTTCACTCAATTCAATCCATCACCCATTTAACAACACAGGAGGTTCTACAATGGGCCAACAGCAACTCTTACTCATCGTTTTAAGCGTCATCATCGTCGGTGTGGCAATTGCCGTCGGGGTGACCCAGTTCCGCAGCAGTGCGGTGGATTCTAACCGTCAGGCAGTGATTGGCGACCTGGTTAACCTGGCTGCAAAAGCGCAGCGTTATTTTCGCACACCCGAGCAATTGGGCGGCGGCGGCCAGGATTTTATCAAGTTCGACCTGAGCTCGATTGAATCTTCCAACGCCAACGGTACTTATATTATATCTGATTCCACTGCCAACACCACTACCATCGAAATCCAGGGAACCGGCACGGAGACTGGTAATGATGATACCAACCCCGTTCAAGCTACCGTGACCGTAACCGCAGACGCGATCACTACAGTCATTGATAACTGATGGTGTTGAAGAAACTGCAAACCCAAATGCGAGGCATGATTTCCAATGCCTCGCATTTTTTTGATCGGATCGTGTAAGTATCCATTCATTGAAATTGTTGAGGTTCCCGGCGGCTGATGGCTGGTTGGCAGTGCGATTCACAAGTTAGCCATGGTGTTGAATTCGTCGAGAAAGCGGGGTTTAACATCCCCCCTGTCCCCCAAAAGTGTCAAGCTAAGGGAACTTCTGGTTGAATTCCCCTCCTTGCAAAGGAGGGGAATTTCAACCTCTGCTCCCCTTAGCTTGACACCTATGGGGGACAGGGGGATGTCATTGACTCGATCACCATACAAAACTAGGGATTTCGCTCAACTCTTGATTCGCAATGGGTGAGGTTTAAAAGATCACATGATAGTACAGTGTTCACAACATAACAGCGAGTTGATGGAAGATGCCCGACTTCCGGTTTGAAGGAACTACGATTGAAGGAAAATCCGTGCAGGGATTTGTCAGCGCGGATAACTCCACTGAGGCGAAGTCGAAGGTGCGCCAGTTAGCGGAGCAGCACCAGGTCAAGGTGCAGCGCATTCGCCGGCGGCGCAGCTTCATTTACAAAGTTCAGCGGGCCAACGAAAAACCCCTCAAAGGCGAGCAGAAAGCCTTCACTAAAGAAGAGCTGAAGTTAGCCTTTGAGAAATTAGGCTACACCTCCGTTTCCGTCCACCCCAAGTTCCTGGATATCAAACTCCCTCCCCCGGCTACCGAGGTGATCACCTTTGTGCGCCTGAGCGCGGACCTGCTGCGGGAAAAACTCCCCTTTACCGAGGTGCTGCAACTGTTGACCAACGACGTGCAAAATCCCCGCCTCAAGGAAGCCCTGAAAGAGATCAACAACGACCTGCGCCAGGGCAAGGACAGCGAAGAAGCGTTCCTGCGCCAGGAAAAGGTGTTAGGCCCTTTTACCGCCCGGATGTTAGGCATCGCCTCCAAGAGCGGCAACATGGCCAACATTTACGAGAGCACCGCCAAATTCCTGGAGCGCAGCGCGGAGTTCAAGCGCAGCCTGCGCAGCGCCCTGATCATGCCCATGTTTACCCTGCTGGTGCTGGCGGGAGCCTGCGTCTTCTATATTGCGTATATTTTCCCGGAAACCGCCAAGCTCTTTGCCAAATTAGGCACCGAGCTTCCCCCCATGACCACCGCCACCCTGGCCCTGAGCGATATTATTATGAACAACGGCCTGGCGTTTCTTACCGTCACCCTTTCGCTGGCCGGGGGGCTGATCTATTTTTTGCGCACGCCCAAAGGGCATTTCTTTCGTGATAAATACATGATCAAAATCCCGGTGTTAGGAACCCTCATCCACAAATCTTCCATCGAGATTTTTTGCCGGGTATTCCATTCCCTGTACAGCGGCTCCGGGGAGAATATCGAGGCGATCAAGTTGGCCGCGGAAGCCTGCGGCAATAAATACATGGAACACCAGATCAAGACCGTGGCCATTCCCATGATGCTCAGCCAGGGCAGGGGGCTGGTGCAATCCTTCGAGGCCAGCGGGGTGTTTACCCGCACCGCGCTGGCGCGCTTCAGCTCCGGGGCGGAGACCGGAACCATCAAGGCCACGGCGCTGCAAATCGCCAGTTTTTACGAGAAAGAAACCGTTTACAAACTCAAAAACGCGGTAGAATTCATTCAATTAGCCATTGCCATGATCATCATGATCGTCATTACCCTGTTGACCCTGATCTCTTCGGAGACGGCGCTGATCAAGCCGAAATCGCCGTTTCAGTAAAACATTGTGTTCTGGTGTTCGAGTGTTCAGGTGTTATGGTGGTCTCATACTCCAACACTAAAACACCCGCACATTTGAACACCCGAACACTTGAACACTTAAACACCGTAAGCCCATGCAAGACATCAACTACCAGTTAGGATCGACGCTTTTAAAAAAGAACATCCTGGATTTCAACACCCTGAAAAAGGCGCTGGAAATCAAGGAAACGGAAGATTCTCCCATTCGCAGGAGCCTGGCGCAGATCCTGGTAAAAGATTTCAGTTTCGACCATGACGCCATTTACCGGGAAGTGGCCGATTTCTACGGCTTCCGGGAAATCCGCCTTAGCGACGAGAATCTGGATGAGAAACGCTTCAAATTCATCCGGCGCAAAATAGAGCAGTTGTCGGAATCCATTCGCAATTTGATGGAAGAGGAGAGAATTTTGCTGTTAGGCTACGAGCAAATCCCCACTTCCCAGCTTTATAAATACATTTACGTGGCCACCGATCCCACCAACGGGCACGTTCCTACCGTGGCCATGGCCATGAACGCCAAACGCTACGAGGTTTGCTACATCGATTCCCGGGATTTCCAGGCCCTCTGGGAAATGGTTTTCCCCCAGGAAAACCAGTATTTGAAGATTTTGGAAGACAGCAGCATCGAGATTCAGGAAGACGATGATGAAGACGCCGGCCTGCAGGAAGATTTATTAGACGCGGAGATCAACAAAAGCCTGCTGGTCCACCTGGTGGAGGGTATGTTGTTGGAAGCGGCGGTGCGCGGCGCCAGCGACATTCACCTGGTTCCCCGGGACGCCCGAACCACGGAAATCCATTTCCGCATCGACGGCAAGCTGCGTTTGTGGCACGTGCAGGAAGGGGTGCGCCCGGAAGCCATGGCCGCGGTGGTGAAAGACCGCTCCAAGAACATCGACCGCTTCGAGCGCGACACCGCCCAGGACGGGTTTATCCAACGCACCATCGGCGGGCACATGATCCGCTTCCGGGTATCGGTGCTGCCTATCGTGGGAAAAGATTTCCAGTATAAGTTCGAGAGCATCGTTATCCGGGTTTTGGATGACCGCAAAGTGATCAGCGATTTCAACCAGCTCGGTTTCCAGGGCGTCGCGAAGGAGTTTTTCCTGAAGGCGATCTCCAAACCACAGGGGATGATCATCGTAACCGGGCCGACCGGGAGCGGTAAATCCACCACCTTGTTTGCAGCGCTTAATTACGTGATGAAACCGGAGATCAACGTACTGACCGTGGAAGACCCCGTGGAGTACATCATTACCGGGGCGCGGCAGATCAAGATCGGGCACCGCAACAGCTTCGAGCAGGCCATCCGCTCGATTCTCCGGCACGACCCCGACGTGGTAATGGTGGGGGAAATCCGTGACAAAATCACCGCGGAAACCGCTATCAAGCTGGCCAACACCGGGCACCTTACTTTCTCTACCTTGCACACCAACGACGCCCCCAGCGCGGTGTCGCGCTTGTATATGATGGGCATCGAGCCCTTTTTGATCGCCTATGCCATCAACGTGATCATTGCCCAGCGATTGATCCGGCGGCTCTGCGATAACTGCAAAACCCCTATCAAAAAACTGGATATCGGGGCTGCGCTGAGTCTCGGTTTTAGCGAAGAAGAGGCCCGCCAAACGGTTTTTTACGATACCGTGGGCTGCGACCAGTGCCACGGCGGGTACAAAGGCCGGGTGGCCATTCACGAAGTGCTCTATTTCAGCAAAGAAATCCAGCAGATCATTTTTGAGGCCGGCAAGGAGATCGATGAAGAAAAACTGCGCGAAACGGCCCGGAAGCAGGGAATGCAGACCCTCCGGGCGGCCGGCCGGGAGCGCATCAAACAGGGACTTTCCACCCTGGCGGAAGTCGGTCAGGCGACGATGGAAGATTAAGGAACGGCCATAATAATTGGCAATTGCCAATTAGCAATTGCCAATTA
>WYBG01000571.1 GCA_011526015.1 Deltaproteobacteria bacterium
CGGTGGTCAGCCTGGATTTGGATTTGGTGATTGCGGCAGAAACTATTCAGGATTTGCGTAGAGCGGCGGAAAAAATATTTACCGTCAAAGAGTTTCCGCATAGCCTGAATTTGAACCATCCCCGCTCCGAATTGCGCATCCAGGTTCAAAGAGATGCCCGATATCAAGTGTTTATCGGTCGCGCAGTTCGCAAAACCGTATTGGGATACGAAATGCAGGTAGCAGCATTGGAAGACGTTCTCCAGGGCAAGGTCTGGGCTTACTTAGACCCGCAACGAAGAGGAAGCAAGCGCCAAAAGGATTTGGCGGATATTTTCCGCCTCGTGGAAAGCTACCCGCATCTGAAAGATTTGCTGCCGGATGCGATTAAAAGCATATTGTAATTCCATCAGTTCTCAGCGGATTTTTTCCGCGAAAACCACTCCCGAATTCCCTTCCCATACTGCCGGTAAATCAACCCGGCCAGCCCCAGGTAGGTAATGATCCACCCCGCCCAGGAGAGCCGGATGCCGGTATAATAGGTTGCGGGATGAAATTCCAGGGTAAGAGTGTGCTGCCCTTGCGGAATTACCATGGAGCGCAGAATGTGGTTGGTTTTGTAGGTTTTTAGTTCCTGCCCGTTTTCCAGGGTCGCTTTCCAGCCCTTGGGATAATAGACTTCCGAGAGCACCAGCAGCGCCGGCCGGTCGGTATATGCCTGCACCACCAGTTTATCCGGGGTGAAGAGACTCACCTGGGCGGAGCTGCTGTCCGGCGCTTCGATGGCCTCGCTCAGCGGTTCTTCTAACAGGGCGGTGGTGCGGGGATCGAATGCCGGGGAATTCATAAACTCGAGCCGCTCCGCGCCATCGGTTATCACCCGCGCGCTGTCCA
This sequence comes from Deltaproteobacteria bacterium, assembly GCA_011526015.1. Lineage (GTDB taxonomy): Bacteria > Calditrichota > Calditrichia > RBG-13-44-9 > J075 > JABWBP01. Next base: position 874 of record WYBG01000571.1, read on the forward strand.
CAAAGAAGGCTCGCGGCAGAACTTCCAGGTTGCGGAATAAATGCAGGTTTTGCCCTGCGTTGCTGCCCAGGTATTCCAGGCGGGGGTCCTGGTAGCGCTGGTCCGCAGCGATGTATTTGCCGTTCAACATGCTCACCACGTTCAGGTTCACAGGCATTTGGGGATTGGCGGGATCGATGAGGTTGTTGGTGATGATATCCTGGATCGTCTGCATCTTGGCGGGGTTGTATCCCCCGATGGACTGGTAGTGGTAGGTCCAGCGGGAGTCGTTGGCGACCGTCCGCAGGGGTGGCAGCACCCGGTACAGGGAATCATCCTGCTTGATGAGGCGGTCGATCTCCGTCTCGCGGTAGGTTTGCGCTTCGATGTTGTCCAAATCCACGAACTTGTCGCTCAAATAGCTGTGCGAGATGCTGGCGAGATCGATGACCAGCAAGAGAACGATCCCCACTCCCAGGTAGGATAGCTTCCCCGGCTGCCATCCGATGAAGAACAGCAGAACCCCGCCAAGCAGGAAAATGATGAGCGTGCGCCCGGTGGAAGCGGTTAAAATCTCTAACCGCGCCTGGCGCAGCATTTCCACGATTTGCTGCGCCTGTTCCGGTCCATACTGAGCCGCGTAACGCTGCGCTTCATTGGCCTGCGCCAGGGAGAAACCCGATCCGAACAGCAGGGGAACGAGCAGCAAAACCACGAAGAAAATCCCCACTCCCAGGAATTTTTGCAAATCCGCTTTGCGGGAAAGCCCCTCCCGGAAAAGGTGATCCAGCCCGATGGCCGCCAGCACGACGGCGTTGAAGGAAACCAGGGTAAGGATCATCATCGGTACCCGGAATTTGTCGAAATAGGGCACATAGTAGAAAAAAAGCCTGTATAGCGGGGAAAAGTTTTTGCCCAGGGAGAGCAGCAGCGCCAGAAGGGTCAGGAAAGTCAGGCTCTTGACGATGGTTTTTTTCCACCGGAAAAGAATCCCCAACAGCGCCAGAAAGGCCACCAGCACGCCGATATATTCATAAGACTGGGTAAAGGGCAGCTCACCCCAGTAGGTGGGGATCACCCGGTTGCGAAATTGGGGAACCGCGTTGCCGGTATAAAGCTCCTGGGAAGTGCCGCCGTGGAATTTGGGAACGATCAGGTTCCAGAATTCCGCGATGGTGTAGGACCAGCCGGTGGCGTAATCGAACCCCACCCCCTTTTTCTCTTGCTCAGAAATTTCTTCATCAAGAGTAACCGCCTGCCCGCCGCGGGTGGAGTAGGGAGTATAATCGCGGGTGACGAACAGCGGCTGCGCCACGATCAGGGTTACCAGGGCGATGGCGGCAATGAACATTCCGCTCACTTTCAGAAAATCCGGCCAGCGTTTTTCCAGCGCCATTTTCAGGTAGGGGGCGACGCCGGCAAAAAAAAGCAGCAGGGTAGCGTAGAAAATGATCTGGTAGTGCTGGGTGCGCAGGAGCAGGGCAAATACCGTTGTAAAGAGCAGCACGCTCAGCCAGTTGCGTTTTTCCAAAAAATAGAGAAACGTGAGCAGCGCCCAGGGTATCCACATCAATGCGCGCAATTTGGAGAAGTGCCCCACCACGATCAAGGCGTGAAAATGGGGAATCAAGATGAAGGCGAAGCTCGCCAGCATCGCCGTCAGGGCGTGCAATTTCAGGTAGCGGATGAGCAAGAACATCCCGATGGCTCCCAGCCAGAGGTACCATACCCGCCAGTCGATCAGCGCATCGAGCTTGTTCAGCAGGGTATCGAAAGACCAGCTGGCCCCGTTCAGGCGATGGTAGATGGGCATTCCGCAGAACATGAAGGGGTTCCAGAGCGGCAGTTGCCCGGTTTCCTGCTCATAGAGTTTGATTTGCCGGGTATCGCCGATGCCGGATATGAGGTCGCTTCCTTCCACGTCCATTCCCCTGAAAACGATTGGTTCGTATAACCAGAGCAGAAAGAGGAATACCAATCCCAAAAAAGCCGCGGCCACGCCGGGATGTTTGAGCTGCTCTAACAGGGAAGGTTTTAAATTATCCCGGGAAGCCGGGGAAGGTGAGAATGCTTTTTTTTGCGATTTTTTGGCTTTGGACATGGAAACCCTTTCAATGTGTTGAGTTAAGGAGGGGTGAATATATTGATAATTTGCCCTATTTCAAATACTTTTGGTTTGCAGAAAGCGTTTCCGTACATTGGTTCGCCCGGCGCATACCGGAGCCCGGGCGCGAAAACCAAAAACCCAAAATTGAAACACCATGCCGCTTCCCAAACTGCTCGCCGTCGATGACGAACAATCCAGCCTGAACGCGATCTTCCGCACCCTGCGCCGGGAGTTCGAGGTATTTTTGGCGCTGAACGGGCAGGCGGCGCTGGAAATCCTGAAAGACCAGGAAATCGCGGTGATCCTGGCAGACCAGCGCATGCCGGAAATGAGCGGGGTGGAGTTCTTCAACCGGGCGCAGAAACTGCAGCCGCAGGCCATGCGCATCCTCATTACCGGCTACACCGACAGCGAGGCGATTATCCAGGCCATCAACGAGGGGCAGGTGTATTATTACGTCACCAAGCCCTGGGAGCCGGAGGAGCTGCGCCTGACCATGCGCCGGGCCGCTGAGCAGTATCACCTGGTGCAGGAAAACCGGCGGCTGCTGCGCGAACTGGAAATCGCCAACCAGCGTTTGCAGCAGGAGAATATTCTGCTCCACCGGGAAGTTGAGAAGCAATATGTGTTCGACAATATCATCGGGCAGAGCGCGGCCATGGAAGAAGTCTTCCGGCTGGTGCGCAAGGTGATCCCCACCGATACCACGGTGTTATTGTCCGGAGAAACCGGCACCGGCAAAGAACTGATCGCCCGGGCCATTCACTTCAACGGCCCCCGCAAGGAGCGCATGTTCGTGGCCCAGAACTGCGGGGCGCTGCCGGACACCCTGTTGGAAAGCGAGCTCTTCGGCCACGTGAAAGGCGCGTTTACCGGCGCGACCAACGATAAAAAGGGGTTGTTCGAGGTGGCCGACGGCGGAACCATTTTCCTGGATGAGATCACCGATACCTCCCCGGCCATGCAGCAGCGGTTGCTGCGGGTGCTGCAGGAAGGGGAAATCCATCCCCTCGGCTCGGAGAGCACCATCAAAGTGGACGTGCGGGTAATCTCTGCCGCCAACCGCGACGTGCAGCAGGCCATCCGGGAGGGAAAATTCCGCGAAGACCTCTTTTACCGCCTCAACGTCTTCCCCGTCCGCATTCCCCCGCTGCGGGAGCGGCGGGAAGATATTCCCCTGCTGGCGGACTTCTTTTTGGAGAAATACGCCCGCAAGCTCGGCAAAACGGAACCTGCCCTTTCGCCGGAAGCGCTTTCTCAACTAATGGTCGCGCATTTCCCCGGCAACGTGCGGGAGTTGGAGAATTTGATCGAGCGGGCGGTAACTCTGGCGGATGACCAGGGGCAAATAACCCCGGAAATTTTACAGCTCGACGCCCCGCGCCTGCACTCCCCGAATTCTGAGAGGGTTTTCGATACCGGGGCTGCTTCCGGCAGCTTGAAGGATATGGTGGATTCGCTGGAAAAGCTCTACATCACCCGGGCGTTGGAGGAAAATCGCGGGAACGTCTCCCGCGTGGCGCAAAAATTGGGGCTGAGCCGGCTGGGGCTGCACAAAAAGATGCAGCGGTATGGGATCGACCCGGGTAGTTTTCGCTCGTGAAGGATACCGCCGGCGGGTTCATCGAGTTGTTGCGAAATAGGATAAAAACCACGAATATTCACGAATTTTCACGAATGTTTTTTTGCAGTAGCGCAAAAGTAACCCTGTTAAGGATTAGAAAACAGTTGTATGCGCACCCAGGAACTGAGATATTTTATAGACTCCCGCTTTCGCGGGAGTGACATGAAAAGCACGTAAATTGTCATTCC
>WYBG01000090.1 GCA_011526015.1 Deltaproteobacteria bacterium
TGAACCCTTTCTCCTGGGTCATTCCCGAATGTTTCTATCGGGAATCTATAAGTTTTAGGCCTGTGGATGCCCGATAAAGACATTCGGGCATGACAAAGGGGTGCAAGAACTTAGTGTTTGTCGCAAGAGTGCAAAGAGCATGGTAGAAAGAGCAGAATGTTATATTCTTCGCTCCGTTCTATACCCCATGCGCTATGCGCTTTGCGCCTTATTTATACCCATCCACCCAGTATCCGTACATGGGATTGGGCAGCATAAAATAGCGGATATTCCAATAGGGGGAGTTCTGGTAATGCTCTTTGAAATTCTCCCGCTCGATCCCTGCCGGGTAAGGCTCCATGTCCAGAAGCTGGTCGCCGATCAGGGCAATGATGAGGCGTTTTCCCTGCCCTTCGCAGCGCCCGGTTCCGTTCAGCACTTCCTGCCGGCGAGCCTCTTTGCTGTCCTGCCCGTCGCGCTGGCATAATAAGACGTCTTCATCCCCCCACAGCCCGGTTTTGCGCAAGTTCTCCCGGGTGGGTTCATCCAGGTGGGCTCTGCGATTGGTGATATACACGATATGGGCAAAGCGCCCCAGGGTGCGCACGCTGTCCAGGAACGCTTTCGCCCCCGGCAGGGGAGGGCATTCCCGCCGTTGTACCCACTCGTCCCAGGAGGCATAGTCGAACTTCCGGTTCTGTTCGTAAAGGATTTCCTGGTAGCGGGAATTATCCAACACAGTTTCATCCACGTCCAGCACTACCGCCCAGTCTTCCTGCAAAACCGCCGCCTGCGCCTTCACCGACTGCCAGGCCGCCCGGTAGGTCTGGATGCAGAGGGCGTCGTATTCAACCGACTGGCGCACCCATTGAACTTCCAGGGCCGGTTGCGTTACCGGCACAGGCGCAGGAGCAGAGGTGGGGACCGGCGCAGGAGCAGTGTGGCAACTGCTTAAAATAGTTGCCGCGATGAATCCGAGGATTAACGGAATTTTTATGCGTGCCATGCAAAATTGCCTTTCTTGGTTCGTGGATGGAAAGTGAAACGTAATGCGTAAAACGTAAAAGTGAGGCGTATTGCGTATTTCGTATTCCGTTTGGGTTACGCATTACGCAATACGCATTACGTTTCACGCATTACGCCTCTCCTCTCACTCCCGCCGGACTCGCGGAAACGGCTCTACGCCCAGCAGTTTCGCAAAAATGATCGGCACTATGGTGTTATCGTGAACCCCGGTGAACCGGAGGCTGTGCGGGCCATATGCAAAAATCGGCACCGGCTGGCCGGTATGGTGCCCGGAGGTCCATCCCGCTTCCAATTCTTTGCCGTCCAGGCTTCCATCGTTGATCGCCAGCCCGCCGGTTTCGTGGTCCGCGGTGACCACCACCAGGGTGTGGCGGTCTTGCCGGGCGAATTCCAGGCCGATTTTGACCGCTTCATCAAATGCAAGCATTTCCCGTACCACGTAGTCCAGTGAATTATCATGCCCGCCCCAATCGATCTGGCTGCCTTCGACCATCAGGAAAAAACCATTCGGGTTACCGCGCAGCAGTTCGATGGCTTTGGCGGCCATTTCCGCCAGGGTGGGCTCGTGCGGCTCGTAGCGCATTTCATCGGCGTTGAACAATCCCAGCACCCGACCTTCGGTAATTTTTTGAAGCTCCTGCCGATTTTGCACCACCCGGTAGCCATTCTGCCCTGCCCGTTCGAGCAGGTTCAAATCGTCCGAGCGCTTGCTGGCGGAATCCTCGCCGGGAATGAAAAATGCCCGACCCCCGCCCAACATTACATCTACCCCGCTCTCCAGCAATTGGGCGGCGATTTCCGGCTCCATTTTCCGTGCGGGGACATGGGCGGCAAAACAGGCCGGGGTAGCATGGGTGATGGAGGAAGTGGCGATCAGCCCGGCGGCGAATCCCTTTTCTTGCAACGCTTCCAGAATGGTTACCGCGCGGGTATTATCCGGGAGCATACCGATCATACCGTTATTGGTTTTAAACCCGCTGGCTAAGGCGGTGGCCCCGGCGGCGGAATCGGTGATCAGGTTATCTGCCGCGTGATTGGTTAAAAACCCGGTCACCGGCATCCGGTCGATGTGGAGCCTTCCGTTGGCACCGAGCGATTTCAAGCGCCCGGCGGTAATTTGAGAAATCCCCATTCCATCGCCGATAAAGAGGATAATATTGCGAATTTGGGTATCCGGCGGGGAAGGATATGTTGCGGTGGGGGGCGGGGTGAGGGGCTGCTGTTGGGAGTCGGCCTGACAGTGCAGGATCAGCAGGGCGGCAAGGGCGACAAAAACCACCCGGCTGCTATAACGCATAATTTTGAAGTACACTTAACCTCCTTACACAAACGTTTTGACGATCTCCTTATGAATGCCTTGCAAGTCCGCATAGGCTTTGTTGATTTGCTCGATTTTCTCTTGCAATTTTTTCATTAAGCGCTGTTTCTCCAGGCCGTTGCGCAGGGTAATCAACAAGTCGTCGTTATCCCAGGGTTTTTCGATATATTGGTACAGGCCCACCTCGTTAATCGCCTTGATCGCGTTTTCCTTATCGGCATAACCGGTCAGGATAATGCGAGGGATTTCCGGTTTGACGTGGCGCACCTTCCCCAGGAAGGTAATACCGTCCATTTCCGGCATCAAATAGTCGGAAATAACAATATCAACATCATTGTTTTCTATGAATTTCAAAGCCGTTTTGGCAGAAGTGAAGGTATGAACGTCGTACGTCGTCTCCAGCGTTAAGAACGAGCTGAGGCTGGTGAGAACCATCTCTTCATCGTCAACCAGAACCACCGACGCATTGTCTTCATTCAGTCCCGTCATGGGTCTCTCCTCGTCATATTTAAAAGCACGTTAATCTATTAAACGACAAAATCCAAGCGCCAATATCTATACTTCGCAGGGGCTACCTGCAAAGGGGTTCCTTCGGAAAAAGGAGCCAGCCAGGCCGCCATTACTACCGTCATTCCTGCAAATCCCCCGCCGGCAGGATAATCCGGAAAGTGGTGCCTGCCCCAACGGCGCTCTCCACTTCGATCTGCCCGCGATGGTTATCCGCCATCTGTTTTACCAGGGCCAGCCCCATGCCCATGCCGTTTTTCTTGGTCGTAAATCCCGCCTCGAAAATGCGAGCCAGCTCTGATTGGGGGATGCCCTTGCCGGTGTCACGGATTTCTACGACGGCGTCACTGTTACGGTTATAGGTTTTAATAAAAATTTCCCCCCGGCCTTCAATAGCGTGGCTGGCGTTTACAATCAAATTGACAAATATCTGGCTCAACTGGCCGGGAAAACAGTGGATTCGAGGATCAGCCTGGTAAGAGAGGTGCACAATTACGCGGTTTTTCAACTCGTGATGGACAATGGCCAGGGTGCTGTTTAAAATCTCATGGAGATCGGCCTGGGTAGGGGCGCATTCATCCTTCCGGGCATAGCGGCGGATGCCGTTGACGATCTCCACGATGCGGTCACTGGCCTCCTTGTTGACCCGGTTCAATTTTTCGACTTCAGCGAACAATTTCAGAATCGCCGGGTTTTCCCGAACCTCTCCCGGCGATTCGGGGTCCAAAAGCATCGCTTTGATTTTGAAGGTATAGCGCATAAAAAGATCGGAGTTGCTTTTCAGCGCTCCCAGGGGAGTATTGATCTCGTGGGCAATGCCGGCAACCAGTTGCCCCAACAGGGCGGATTTCTCCGACAGCATCAATCGCCTTTTCATCTCCTGGAGGGCGCGGGACAATTCCTCTACCTGCGTTTTTAACTCCCGAAGTTGCTGATCGTCTTTTGAACGGGTTGTATCCATAATTTAGCAGTTGGAAAAATGCAAAGTGCAAAGTGCAAAATGAAAAGTGGGACGTGGCCATTTTTCACTTTTCACTTTTCATTTTTTTCATTTCCCGGAACGGTTATCCGATGTTTCCCCGTCCGCCGGGTCCGGCGCTGACGGTCTCCATCAGTGCACGCATCCGCTTGACCACGGTTTTGAACACCCCCTGGGTAATCTGGATGTGGTCGGCCAGGAGGTCGAAAAAATCTTCCCGGTAAATTCCCAACATGCGGCAATCGGTGAGCGCCGTGGCGGTCACCACCCGGGGGGCTTCGTCGAGCAATGACCAGGTGCCGAAAGCCTGTTTCGCCTCGGCAATCATAATTTCTTCCCCGCCGCGGTGAAGGAGTACCTGCCCTTCCAGCACCAGGTAGAGCGCCTCGGAAGGCTCATCTTCCTTATATATGATCTCCCCCTTGCGGTACTCCAATTCCTCTGCAATGGCCGCCAGGTAGGAGAGGTCTTCCGTAGGCACGTCCGCGAACACGTCCACGTTTTGCAGGAAAATCACTTTTTCGATAATGGTAAGCATAGCAGGCCTCGGCGTTGAACCATTTGCCTCGCCCGGGAGGAGATTCGGGCCGGGAGCTCAACGCTCGAATAGCGAGAGCGCATCGTCGATGCTCCTCATACGAGTTTGCTTCGGAAAGCGGCGGTTGCGAGTTAAAAACTCTCTAAAATCGGGAATAGTCAACATCTTAATCATAACTTTCATCGGCGAAGATTGTACGGAAATATGCCCGTAAAATCAAATCATTTTTGAGCGCCAGGGCAGCGACGAGGGAGATTCGAAAGTTAAAAGTGGCAAGTTGCAAGTGAAAAAATTTGCCCCGGCAATGCGGGGTAGCTTTGGGCGGTTCAGGTTGTTTACCTATCGTTTATGCTTAGTCCGGCCCGGGGCGCGCCTCGAACCACTGCCCTTGCGGAAAAAGATTGCGCTGCAGATTGCCGTAGGCGTTGCTTTTGAAAACGGTGGCAAGGAATTTCTGGGGGCTGGGGGAGATAAAAAACAAGACCAGCACCGCCAGGTACATGGCAATGGTGCCGGCAATGTTTTTCCGCTCGAATAGTTTCAGCGCGGTTCCCCAGGACTTTTTGATCTTTTTATTGCTCAAATCCACGCTGAATATTTCATCCAGGAGCAGGTGCGAGAGGTATCCGAGAAAGATGAAAAAACCGGTTGCCCAGGAAACCACTGCACCGACCTTCAGGTAGGCGTGGCTGAGAAAAGTTGCCAGCAGCCCGTAGAATACTCCCGCGGGAATGGAGTGAAAAATCCCCCGGTGAACGGTAAATTTTTTGAAGGCCAGGAACAACCCGTAATTCATCGAGAGAAAACACAACAACCAAAGAATCACCAGCTCGGCCACGGAAAAATATTGTGCCTGGGTGAACATAGCCAGGAAGGAGAACAGCACTCCCAGGATGCTGAAAATAATTCTCAGCAGCACCGAATTGTCGGAATCCAAATCCGGCAGCAGCCCGCCCACGGTGCCGGCGGCGAAGTAGAGCAGCACTTCTTCCGGTTTGGCAATCCCGGCCCCTAACATGGTAGTGGCCGCCAGCCCGCTGGCGGTCGAAGCAACGATCAAGTGGGTATTGAAATTAGCCATAGCATTCAGCCCGTGTCTTCTGAAAGCTCCCAATATGCAAAAAAATCTTCTGCGATAAAAATCGTTTTCTGCTTCTTTTGGCAAGAGAATGAAAGAATCAAGGGAGGTATTGACCGGGCAGCATGGTAAATAATATTGTTAGGGCAAAAACAGGAGTTGCGGAAAGTATCTGAGTATTGTAATTTGTTACAGTTGAAACAGCAAAAGATAAAAATCGAGTAACCTTCTCCCTCAAATTCTCCGGTTTACAGAGGAAGGGAAAGAAGTGAGAGTTATCATACCCCCTATCAAAAGCCAGGGAATCAAAACCAAGTTGGTGCCATGGATTTTCGCTTTAGCGCCAAAAACAACCGGCAAGTGGATCGAGCCATTCCTGGGAACCGGGGTCGTGGCATTCAATTCGGGCTATAAGGAGGCAATCCTGAATGATACCAACCCTCATCTAATCAATTTTTATACCGCGATTCAAAATGGCAGTATAACCCCGGGAATCGTAAAAAAATACCTTGAAGAAGAAGGAGAAAGACTGCGAAATGCCAGCGATAATGGTTACGCTCATTATCGGTTTATCAGGGATCGCTTCAACCAAAATTACCATCCCCTGGATTTCCTTTTTTTATCACGCGCCGGGTTCAACGGGATGATGCGGTTTAACAAAAACGGGGAGTGGAATATCCCTTTTTGCCAAAAGCCGAATCGCTTTTCTCCCGCTTATATCACTAAAATCACCAACCAGGTGAGAGCGGTTTCGGAATTGATCCAACCGGGCTGGCAGTTTCTGAATACGGAATTCGATGGAGTTATTTCCATGGCTTCCGAAAATGATGTGATTTACTGCGATCCCCCCTATATCGGGAGATATGTTGACTATTACAACGGCTGGGACGAGAAACAGGAGGAGCGGTTATTTCGCGCTTTATACAAAACAAAGGCGAAGTTCATCCTTTCTACCTGGCACCATAATAATTTCAGAGAGAATAAGATGATAAAGAAGTATTGGAGCCGATTTAACATCGTCACGAAAGACCATTTTTATCATTCCGGCGGCAAACTCGAAAATCGTAATGCCATTGTTGAAGCGCTGATATTTAATTTTGCATCCGGTATAACAGATCATAATCACGGGGAAATAAGAAAGCCTGAGCAATTGCAATTGTTTGAGAAGAAGACGATCTACCTTAATGAATGACCTTCCCGGTTTCTTGTCTCAACCTTAGCAACAAGAGGAGGCTTCCTATGTCCGAATTCATTCTCATGACATACAACATCGAGAACATGAACCGCATGTTCTCCGATAACCAGGTCAAAGAACCATACCGGGAGCGGGCGGAGAAGATCGCGGCCGTAATCAGCGCGGTAAATCCGCACATCCTGGGCATTTGCGAGGCGGCCAATGATCCGGAGGAGCACGCCCATTTTATCGAGCACTACCTCCCCGGTTCCGGTTATGAATTGGCCTGCGGCAGCAGCCGGGGAGTGCAAAACCTGGTGTTCTACTATCGCGACCCGGCCTCGCTGGTCGCAATCGACGATGGGTTCTCTTTCTACGATCCCTGGCAGGAGGATATCGACGGCGACGGTTTGAAGGAATACCTGACCTGGGAGCGAAAGCCGTTGGAAGCGGTGTTCAAGATTGGAGCGGCCGGGCAGGAATTGCGCTGCATCCTGGTACACGCCAAATCCAAAGGGATTTTTTCGGTGGTGGATCTGCACCATTTCGAGAATATCTCCCTGGGCAACCGCAAAAAACTCATCGGCCAGGCTAACCGGCTGCGGTCGCGACTGGATGATTTGTTGAAGCAGCCCAACTCTCTCCCCATGGTAGTGATGGGCGACATGAACGACGGTCCCGGCTTCGACGCTTACGAGATGAAGCTGGGAAAGAGTTTTGTGGAGACGGTGATGGGGTCGGTATTCGAACCCGGCGGTATCTTCCACAACACTCTCTGGTGGATGTCGCAGAGTTCCGCCAGCAAAGAGGAGCTCTGGACCGTAGAATTTCCCGACCCCATTGTGGAACACGCCCTGGGATACAAACACCGGGTCTGGATCGACCATATCCTGGTATCGCCGGACCTGCTGAAGCCGGAAAGCCCCCTGCGCCTGATAGAGAAATCCGGCAGAATTGCGGAAAAGAACAAAACCGCCCGGGACGCCTCGGACCATTTTGCGGTGTATTGTACGCTCGAGTCGGCCTGAAGAATATTCCGCTTCATAGCAAACCTGGATAGATTTTATACAATTCGGCGAATAATCCCGCCAAAATTCGCAATCGCCGCGGAAGATTCCCGGAGAGATTTTCCGCGGCCGGTTGCCCCCTTTCCCGGACTCCTCTCCCTGCTGAGCAACTCACCGCCCAATCGCAATATTTTCTCGATATTACCCCTCCTTGCCGGCGGCAAATGGGCGCCGACCCCGGCTGCCCATTCCGCTTTTTTGAGCGCTGCCGTTTCCGGTTTGCGGCACGGCAGTTGCAAAAACGCGGCATCAAATCGCCGGGAAACGGAAACCCGCGATTTCAAGAGAAAATATCAGCAAAGGAGATATAGCGATGAAGCGTTCAAGTCGGAAGATAACCCTCTTTTTCATAGTGTGCAGTTGGGCGGGGATGAATCTGGCGCAAACCGCCCGGGCGGATATTCTGCTCCCCCGCGGCGCGGAGTGGAAATACGAAGCCAGCGGTGCCAACCTGGGCAGCGCCTGGAAGGAAACCGGCTACGACGACAGCGGCTGGCCCTCCGGCGACGCCATGCTCGGCTTCGGGGAGAATTATATCGTTACCACCCTGCCTTCCGGGCACATTACCTATTATTTCCGGGTTGTATTCGGCTTCAGCGGCGATCCCACGTCCGTTGAAGCGCTCAAACTCCTGGCCGACTACGACGACGGCTTCGTGGCCTACCTGAACGGGGAGGAAGTGACCCGCCAGGAAATGCCTTCCGGCAACATTACTCATACCACCACCGCTTCCAGCCACGAGAGCGGCGATTTCGAGGAAATCGACATCAGCGACTATAAAGACGCCCTGGTACAGGGCGACAACCTGCTGGCCGTGGAGGTACACCAGAGCAGCGCCGGCAGCAGCGACCTGGCCATGGATATCGAGTTATTCACCGGAACCGGCGGGGGCGGCGGAAATCCTCCCGGTCTCACCCGCGGCCCCTACTTGCAGATGGGAACGCCGACCAGCATCGTGGTGCGCTGGCGCACCGATTCCCCCAGCGACAGCCGGGTGCGCTACGGAACCGACCCCACCGCCCTGAACCAGGTGGTGGACATATCCGATATTACTGAAGAGCATGAAGTGCTCCTCACCGGCCTCTCCCCCCAAACCCGGTATTATTATTCCATCGGCAATACCAACGGTAGCACCCACACCGGCGCGGATTATTATTTCCGCACCGCCCCGCCGGACGGCACCCGCCAGAAAACCCGTATCTGGATTTTAGGCGACTCCGGCACCGCCAATAACGACGCCCGGGCGGTGCGCGACGCTTACTACGCCTTTACCGATACCACTCACACCAACCTGTGGGTGATGTTAGGCGACAACGCCTACAGCAGCGGCACCGACCCTCAATACCAGGCCGCGGTGTTCGATATGTATCCCACCATGCTCAGCAAATCGGTGCTCTGGCCGGCCTTCGGCAACCACGACGCCGGCAGCGCCAGCTCCAACCCCCCGGAAGGGGTATTTTATGATATTTTCACGTTGCCTTCCAACGGAGAAGCGGGCGGGCTTTCCAGCGGCACCGAGGCGTACTATTCCTTCGATTACGCCAATATTCATTTTATCTGCTTGAATTCCCACGATATTCCCCGCTCCGCCACCGGCCCTATGAACACCTGGCTGCAACAGGATTTGCAGAATAACTCCCGGGAGTGGGCGATCGCTTTCTGGCACCATCCCCCCTACAGCAAAGGCAGCCATAATTCCGATACCGAGGGCCGTATGGTCGAGATGCGGGAAAATTCGCTGCCGATTCTGGAAAACGGCGGCGCCGACCTGGTATTATCCGGGCACAGCCATTCCTACGAACGCTCTTTTTTGTTAGACGGCCATTACGGCACTTCCGGCACGCTGAATAACAGCATGATCAAGGATGGCGGCGACGGGCGGGAAGACGGCGCCGGCGCTTATTTCAAACCCACCCCCGGCCCCGCCTCTCATGAGGGCACGGTGTACGTGGTGGCGGGCAGTTCCGGGAAAACCAGCGGGGGGGCACTGAACCACCCGGCCATGTATGTTTCCCTGAATACCCTGGGATCCGTGGTGGTGGACGTGTACCGCAACCGCATGGATATTACCTTCTTAGACGATAACGGCGACCGGCAGGATTATTTCACCATGTTCAAGGGTTCCACCACGGTGGGGATTGCCACGGTGGTGAGTACCTTTGCCGGAGAGGCCTTCGACGGCGGCGCTACCCTGAACTGGCAGACCCGGAGCGAAAACCGCCTGGCCGGTTTTGAGATCCTGCGGGCGACCGAACTGAACGGCAATTACCAGATGGTCGCTTCGTACGTTACCAACCCGGCTTTAAAAGCCGCGGGGAACACTTCCGTTCCGCAAACTTACCATTTTACCGATAACGGGCTGGTCA
>WYBG01000572.1 GCA_011526015.1 Deltaproteobacteria bacterium
ATGGATTCCGTCATTGCCAACCGTGTAGGCATGCGCCACCGTTCTTCCCATCACATTGTTGAAGGCGTAATCGTACCAGGTGCGCCCCAATTCATGCCGCCCGGAAATGGCCGGCGCGGAAATTTCCACCGGCCGGGAGAACTGCGGCAACTTTTCCAGCCAGCGCGCCTCGTCCTCTGCGGTAACGATTTTGGCCCGCTGCGCTTTGAAATCCCCGGCAACTCCCGGCCCCATACCCGCCGCCAGCCAGAGCAGCGCGGTAAACCCAACGATAAAATTACCCGTGTTCATAATGCCCCCCTTATTTTAGCAACACCACAACCCCGGCTGGGTTGATACAGCCGGGGCGAAGGATTATTTTCAAATGACTTTATCTGTTGAACTCCACAATAATCGGAAATGATTCCCGCCAACACCCAAACCTCACGGGGGTTTGCAAACCCCCGTGAGGTTAAATTACATCCCGAATTTCCCCAAAAATCCCCCGGCAACCACACTGACCACGATCCAGATGATCCACAAAGAAAGCACCGGGATGGCCGCCTTTTTGGGGGCAACCCGGTAGAACACGCTCAACCCCAGGGTCCACAGGATCAATTGCCAGATGGTGAAAATATCCAGCTTCGAGAGCAGCCGGTGGGCCAGGGTTTTGGCTTCTCCCAGCGGCTGGGTAGGCAGGAGCGGGGTGAGGTCGGTGGTGACGCCTAAGCTGGTTCCCTTCATGAGCATGAGCGCGGTGAGCAGAATGATCGCCAGGGAAGAGACCAGGGAACTCCAGGCCACCATGGAGAATACTTTTCTGAATTTGACTTCCGCTTCCGCGCCGAGCGTCAAGTTCGCGGCAAAGAGCAGCAGCCCGGCCAGCACCACCCACACTACCGGAATGGCGATGGGGGTCATGATAAGCCCAATATAGCGCATGGGACCTTGCATCTGGGCGCTGGCGGCCTGGTACTGCTCGTCGGACATTCCCCCCTGCGCCTCCATCATGGCCAGGCGATCATTGATCTGGATGTCCAGGGTGAGATATTGCATCCCTAAGGTGAGGATCAGCACGATCACAAACGGAAACACCCAATCCGGTTTGCGATCTAAGCTTTTGAAGGTCTCCGTGGGGGATACGAAGATGGAGACGATTTTTTCCAGGGTTCCCATTTCTTTGGGGGTGGTAGTTTCAGGGTTCATGCACTCTCCTTTTTGTGATGGATAAGAGGGTTCGTTAGTTTGACGGCTTGAATTTATCGAACATCCCGCACTTATTCAACCCCCTGAAGATGAAAAATCATTACGACAGAAAGGATTTCTTACGTATCTTGTCAACCCCGTTAGGGTTAAATGGTTAAATTGCCAAATGGCTACAAAGGCGGATAACCTTATCCTCCAACCATTCAACCATTTAACCATTCAGCCATTTAACCGTGCCGATTGGCAGAAAGCATTTCGATTTATGAGCGCAGGTTGGCGGCCCTATCTCCAGCTTCACAAAAAGAAGAAACGGCAGGAAGAGCGCAAGTTCATCATCGAAGGGGTGCGCCTGTGCCAGGAGGCGCTGCGCTCCGACTGGGAAACGGAAATCGCCTTCGTCAGCGAGGCTTTTACCCGCTCGGAGCACTGGGAGCAGTTCGGGGAGCACTTCCGGCTGAAGAAGATTCCCTGGCGGGCGCTTCCCCCGGCGCATTTCCGGCAATTGGCGGATACCGAAACGCCCCAGGGAGTGCTGATGGTGCTGCGGATGCCTTCCTACCTGCCGGAGCAGTTGAACCTGCGGAAAGTCTCTTTTGTGGTGCTGCTGCAAGGGGTGCGCGACCCCGGCAACTTAGGCGCGATTATTCGCACCGCGGATTGGTACGGCGCCGGGGCGGTCATTCTCTCCCCGGACTGCGTGGATCCTTTCAACCCGAAGGTGCTGCGCGGCACCATGGGATCGATTTTCCACCTGCCGGTCTATTCAACGCCGGATCTGTCCGAAGAAATCCGCCGCCTGAAAGAGAGCCGCTTCCGGATCGTCGCTTCCTCTTTGCAGGGAAAAACCACCCTGCAAACCGCGCGTTTCCGCAAGCCGCTGGCGCTGCTGTTGGGCGGGGAAGCCTTCGGCCTGACCCCGGACCTGGAAGCGCAGGCTGACGCCACGGTGCGAATCTGGAAATACGGGCAGGCGGAATCCCTGAACGTGGCCATTGCCGGGGGAATTTTCATGGACCACATCGCCGGCCAGCTTTCTAAAACCGGAAAAAAACGTTAAGGTAATCGCCTTTGGAACCAAACAGAACACCCTCCTCAACTCCCGCACCCTTCGAGGCGGTCGTGGTTATTCTCAGCGCCTTTTTCTTCTCCTTTCTGATCCCTTCCCTGCTCATTTTTATCTTCCCGGGAGAAAAGGAAGGCACTTTCAGCCCCCTGGGGATCAAAATCGCCCTGGCCCTCGGGGAGTTATGCTTAGGGATGGTGCCGCTCCTTTATTTATGGAAGCGCGGCCTCTCGCTCCGCGACATTTTCCGCTGGAGACGAACGCCTCCCCAAATTCTCTGGTTAAGCGTTCCGCTGGGGCTGGGCCTGGCAATTTTGCTGGATGAAATCGACCGGCTCATTCAACAATTTATCCCCATGCCGGAAGAGTGGATGACAGAGATGAGCGATATCATGAAGGTGGCTTCGGGATTGGAATTATTATTGGTAATTCTGAGCGCGGTGGTGCTGGCTTCGGTGATGGAAGAGGCGGTTTTTCGAGGGTTTTTGCAAAAGAGTATGGAAGAACACATCAACGTGACCCAGGCGGTCATCTACACCAGCTTAGGCTGGGCGATCATTCATCTGAATCCCTATATCGCGGCGCAAATTTTCTTGTTCGGCTTCGTGTTAGGCTACCTGGCCTGGCGGGCTAACAGTATCTTCCCGGCGATCATTTGCCACGCCATCAACAACGGAATGGCGCTGCTGTATTTCAATATCGACTTTTCGAAAGAACTCCCCTATTACGAATGGAAAGGGCACGTTTCCCCGCCGCTGCTGCTGCTCTCCGCAGTAGTGGTATTTGCGGCGGTGCAATACCTGGATCGTTACTATCGCAGCTTAACTCCCCCGGATTCCAATAACATCTCCCCGGAATAGCCCGCGGAGATGGGAAAGGTGCGGAAATATTCCATCAGGCTCTCTTCCGCGGATTTGACGTTCAGGGCGCGGGCGGTTTTTAGAGCGTCGCAGACCGCCTGGGGGCTGATGTTTTCTAACACCGCCACTTCCCGGTAGGTGCCCAGGTCTTTGTAACGCCAGAACAGGCGGTAGTGCCGTTCATTCCAGCGCTGCTTGATGGCGGCCATCAAATGGAAGATGGTATTCACCAGCATATCCTGAGACGGCTCCTGGGTTTTCAGAAAATAGGCGATTTTCTTTTTCTTGGCGTAATTGAGCGCGGCGTTGGCGCGGTGAAAGGCCGGCCCGTCCATCTCGATGGGTAGCCGCCCGCCCATTTTATACACCGTGCCCACCCCGATGCCAAAGCGCAGCCGGGTGGGGAAGGTGAGTTTTTCCAGCGCCAGCACGATGCGGAAGGCCGCTTCCAGGTCGGTGAGCAATCCCTGGAATTCATCCCCCTTGGTAATGGTGAAGGGCGCCTCGATGTACTGGTGAAACTCCTCATTGATCTGCACGATGGCAGATTTCATGAACAACTGGGTTTGATAGCGGTTCCGGCCGCTCAACTGCTTGGAGCCGCTGACGTCCCCAATAATAACCACATATAGTTTATCTTCCGATTCCATCCTCGCCACCTGAAAATTTGGCCGATTCGGCTAACGTTGAACTGAATTTTGACAATTGTTTACAGAAAATAAGCCTGTAAATCAAAATGGAGTGCTTAAAAGAACGCAAACTGCAAGCAAAATTTGTTGCGCGGCATCACATGCGTACCGGGGCGATGGATTGATGGCTAAATGATTAAATCGCCTACAACCTCCCGGAGGTTCTGAACCCCGCTATCCATCCAACAATCCATTCATCCATCAATCCATTAATCCTCAGAATGAGTTTCTGAGAAGCTATCTCCGCCGGAAGCGCCGATCAGCGCCAGGAAATCTGGTAAACCTGGCTTTCTTCGCTCGCCGCGCTGTTGGAGACTCGGTTCACGGAAACGTTTTTGCCGCTGCAAATTTCCACCCCGGCCTTGAAAAATTCTTCCATGAACCAGTGGTATTCCGGGTGGACTTCTTCCTCGTAGGTAAGGCGCACCTGCACCTTTTGCGTTTCCCCGGACATTAATTCATAGCGCCCGAAGTCCCATAAATTGTCATACAAGCGCTGGAACTGGTGCAGGAATTTATGGGGTTTCTGGGCTTCGATATAGTTGAAAAAATAGCGGTCCAACAGCGTTTGCGCGAAATCCCGGCCAATTTTGCGAAACAGCGGCTCGGGCGCTTCGGAAGCGATGTCGGGCAGAATTTTATCCAGCTCTTTCAACATCTCGAACGGGTATTTGTTGACCAGGAACACCTGGTCGAACAGCACCTGGCGCGCCGGGGGCGACAACTTTTCCCCGTTTTTTTTGAAGGCCGCCGCGTCGATATGCTTTTCAATGTAATCCAGCCGTGAATGAAATATTACCCCGCGTATGGTGCTCATTCCCGCTTATCCGTTCCTGGCATTCATGGTAGTGGTTATATTTTGACTGATAACATTTGTTTTCATGCCACGAAGCCACAAAGGCGCTAAGTTTTCACCAAACATTTAATACCTTTGTGATGCTTCGTACCTTAGCGCCTTAGTGGCAATTACTCTTTCATCAGTCAAAACTTAACCGCTACCGCATTCATCATTCAAAAAAAAATAATCGCCTGAATTTATGCAATTATCAGGGAAAATCAAACCTATAAACTTGATTTTTGGAGAAGGGGAATTATGCCATTTGGAAGGGGGGCACTCATTTCGACATCTTCGACAAGCCCCTCTTGATTCCCTTGTGGATGGTGGAGAAGATGGTTAGGGAGTTTTTACTCAAATAAGCGAAAACTCAATTATTTTCCCGCCAAGTAGGCAAATTGATTATAAAAATATTATTAACAAAGTCAATTCCCAACTGCTTAATTCTTTGTGATGGATCCACGTCTGGTTTGAAACTAACTTCACCCCCAGTGAGAGATAATAACTTCCTTACCAGATAAAGGCCTAACCCTTTTCCTGATTTTCCAAGACGAGTTGGATTTTTACCTGAATAACCTTCCTCAAAAATTTTATCTATCTCATCGGGTTCAACTTTTAGACTTATCATGTCAAAAATTATAGTGACAGCATCATTATTGTGTTGAAACCTGATTTTTAATTTAGAATTAGGAAGTATATATTTTGCTGCATTTTCAAGAACATGTACAAGGGATGCCGCGACAACATCATAATCTACATAAACCTTATCATAGCATTGGCCTATCTCAAAAGAAACTTTTTTTTCAGTAAATTCATCCCAAAAGCTATTCAGCACCAATAAAACAATCTTATGAATATGATAATGTAGTTCGGTAATAGATTCATTTTCAAATACTTTTCTATATACAGAAAATTCGGTCTTTACTAAATTTTCATTTTTTAGTAAGTCTATAATTAATAGTGCAGCCGCTTGAGGATCCTTTCTAACTCTTTCTTCAATTTTCGCTAAGAGATCTTCCCGACTTGGTTGAAGAAATTCATCTTGGGGGATGAGATTAAAAATAGATTGAATTGATTGAGCATTTAAACTCACGAGATTGTGAATCAACCTGCTGGTAGTTAAACTGAACTTATTAGAAAGCTCCTGTCTATAAATATCGACTTGAAGTAAAGTTTCTATAAATATTCTTTGTTTCTCCTTGAATCCTCTTTTTGATTTTATTTCCTCATTTGTACATAAGTATAGCTCGTTATTTTGAAATTTAATTTTTCCACGTCTCCTTAACTCTCTGAGAATTTCACATTCATATAATTCATTACGGGTATGACACGATGTAGCGCACCTTATACATTCAACATCAAGATTTGTTAAGGCGCTTTTATCCTTTACAGAAACAAAATAGTATCCTGTTTTCATAATTACTCTATTCTGGTCGTAGGAATAATGAAATGATAGATGCTATTGAACCTGCATTACTGATATTAAATACTTTGCCAACCATAGAAATCGAGAAGTCATTTTTCTTCCCAAGGTGTTTAAGATGTGCAATTATTTCTTTTTCGCTCAAATATAATCCGAACTCATTCTTTAGGATTTTTTCTAACCGAGCTACACATTCACTTAATGAAAATGATTCCTTGCTTAATTTTTCTACCACTGCCTGAAATTGAAAAGGATCAGCATTCTTCGGTAGCCGAATATCTGCTGCTGATAGACCATCATGAAAACGGTCTCCAGTTCTTTCAGCTGAATAAAGAACTAGCTTCTTGTTTGGATATTTTTTACGAAGTGCTGAAATTAGGCCCAGGCCTTCATCTCTAAATTGCAATTTTTCCCCAACTCCACCAATATCGATGAATATAATGTGTGCTTCGGAGATATCAGGTGAATCCAAAGAATCTATATCTTTAACAAGTTTTGTATTTATCCAACCCGAATTTTTTAGAATTTGAGGAACTTCAAATTTGCGGTCGTCAATAAAAATGATTTTTGTTATTTGCTTGAGTTCTTCAAGGCCTCTCTCTGGAAGAGCATACTCGTCTATTCTTAGAATTTTTTTCAACGTATTTTTAATGTTCATATTACAACCACTCCTTATTCTTAATTCGTTTGGCAAAACTATCAAAAAACAATAATCGACTGATGATCTGAGTGGTTTAATCGCTTTCAAAAAAACGGTAGTCTCCTTATGGAGTGTTGCTGGCTAAATGTGTCCCATTATGATGGCGAAAACTACCAGTATGGCTCATGCCTAGTCACCTCTATGGGTGAGAAATATGCGCAATATTCTACCGAAGGCAATCCGTAAGCCGTTTTCAAATCTTCATCGACAGCTTTACCCGCCCGCGCTCGGCGTCGATGCCGATCACCTTCACGCTGACCACGTCCCCCACCGCCACCACTTCCAACGGGTTTTTGACGTAGCGCTGCGCCATCTCGCTGACGTGCACCAGCCCGTCGCGCTTCACCCCGATGTCCACGAACGCCCCGAAATCCACCACGTTGCGCACCGTGCCCTTCAGGATCATCCCCTCCTTCAAATCTTCCATTTTCAGCACGTCGCTCTTGAAGATCGGCTGGGGCATTTCCTCCCGGGGATCGCGCCCGGGTTTTTCCAGGTCGTTCAAAATGTCTTCCAGGGTCGGTTCGCCCACCCCCACCTGCTCCGCTACCTGCGCCAGGTTGCGCTTTTCCTGGCGAACGCGCTGTTTCAAGGTGCGCCAGGCCTTGCGATCGCTGCGCACCTGAAATAGTTCCAGCAATGCTTCCGTGGCCGGGTAAGATTCCGGGTGGATGCCGGTGTTGTCGAGGGGGTTGTCGCCTTCGGGAATGCGCAAAAAACCGGCCGCCTGCTGGAAGGCGATCTCGCCCACCCCGGAAACCTCTTTCAGCTCCTCCCGGCCGCGGAACTTGCCGTTTTTGTCACGATACTTGACGATATTCTCCGCGCTGCGGCTGGTGAGGCCGGAAACGTACCTGAGCAGGCTGGGAGAGGCGGTGTTCAAATCTACCCCCACGGAGTTCACCGCCGATTCCACCACGTGTTCCAGCGCCTGGTCGAGCTGCTTCTGGTTAACGTCGTGCTGGTACAGCCCCACCCCGATGTGCTTGGGATCGATCTTAACCAGTTCCGCCAGGGGATCCATCAGCCGCCGGGCGATGGAAATATTGCCCCTCATGCTGGCGTCCAGCTCCGGGAACTCCTCTTTGGCCACTTTCGAGGCGGAATAGACCGAGGCTCCCGCTTCGTTCACGATGGTGTACACCACTTCGGGGGCGTTTTCCTGGGTCTTTATCTCCCGGATCAATTCCGCCGCCAGCGCCTCGGTTTCCCGGGAGGCGGTTCCGTTCCCGATCGAGATGATATCCACTTTGTATTTCTCGATCAGCCTGCGCAGCACGGTCTTGGATTCGAACACCTGGTTCTGGGGCGGGTGGGGAAAGATAGTTTCGCCTTCTAAGTATTTGCCGGTCTCGTCGATTACCGCCACTTTGCAGCCGGTGCGGTAGCCGGGGTCGATGCCCATGATGATTTTGCCCTTGAGGGGCGGCTGCAAGAGCAGGTTTTTCAAATTTTTGGCGAAGATCTGGATGGCGTGCTCGTCGGCTTTTTCAGAAAGCTCCGCGCGCACTTCCCGCTCGATGGAGGGCTGGATCAGCCGTTTGTAACTGTCCGCCAGCGCGGTTTCCATTTCCGGCGTGAAGATGGATTTGGGGTTGGTGAGGTAGCGATTGCGGATTTCCAGGAGCATCGCTTCCGGCTCCGCGTCGATGGAAACCTTCAGTAATTTTTCCCGCTCCCCGCGGTTGATCGCCAGAACCCGGTGGGGCACGATCTTGCTCAGCGCCTCGGAAAATTCGTAATACATTTCGTAATCGCTCTTCTCCTGGGGATCCCGCGCCCGGCTGACCATGATGCCGGATTTGCGGGTGCGCTCCCGGATGGCCTTGCGCACTTCCGCGTCATCGGAAATCACTTCCGCCGCGATGTCGCGCGCCCCCGCAAGGGCTGCTTCCGCGTCCGGCACTTCCTTTTCCGGGTCGATGAAGCGGGCGGCAAATTCCAAAACATCTCCGGATTCAATCTCCTGCTTCAACATCAACTCCGCGAGCGGCTCCAGCCCCCGCTCCCGGGCGATGGTCGCGCGGGTGCGTTTTTTAGGCTTGTAGGGCAGGTAAAGGTCTTCTAACTCCTGAAGTTTCAAGGTGGCTTCGATCTTCGCTTTCAGCTCCGGGGTCAGTTTTCCCTGCTCTTCGATGGAGTGGAGGATGGTGGCCTTGCGCTCCTCCAACATGCGCAGGTATTTGATGCGCTCTTCGATAGCGCGGATTTGCTCTTCGTCTAATTTGCCGGTCGCTTCCTTACGGTAGCGGGCGATGAACGGCACGGTGTTGCCGGCGTCCAACAACTCTATGGTATTCACCACCTGGATGGCGCGGAGGTTCAACTCCCCGGCGATGATCTGGTAAAAATTCTGTTCGCTCATGTTCCGAATCCTTGTGTCTGTCGGTTGGGTTAAATATTGGCCACAATAATTGCCATTCAATCTGAAACGTAAAACGTAATGCGTAAATAGAAAAACGAGCCTGGCCAGGCATAACTCTTCAGAGAATTAACCCGCCACGCAATCGCCGCCAACCCTCCCGGCGCAGGCCAAATATAAAAATGAAACTCCGGGAATGGCAAATTTTAAATATTGCAAGTAAAACGTAATGCGTATTTCGTATTCCGTTACGCATTACGAGTTACGCATTACGTTTTCCTCGACCAGCAATCCTTTAAAAAAGCATCTCGATTTTAATTACCGATTGCCTTATATTCCCAACCGGGAACCCGGCAGTTTGCCGGTTGCTAAACGCCGGGATCGCCAAGCCTCATTGTAAACGACAGGTGGGGGCATGAAACCGATACCGCAGGAGATAGTGGAGAAAACCTGGCAAAAAATATCCGGCCTGGAGGATGAGGAAATGGCTTTACTCATGGCCCAAATGGATCAGGAGCAGCCAGGCATTCTGGCCTACTTGATGGCCGCAGGAGATGATTTGCTCAACCAGGATGAGCGGGAGTTGCTGCTCTACTTAGGAACCGTAGTCTGGCAGATTATGTTACAGGGAACCCGCTCCCTGCGCCGGGTTAACATACCGCAACTGGAATCCGCCGAAAACGCCAACTTTTCCACCTTAGACGACCTCTCCGGGGAGTCGCCCGGCGACCTGATTGCCGCAGTCGAAGAAATGATTGCCGATTACAACCAGCCGGAAGTGCTGAAATACGTGGTCGAAGCTTTAATGGAAGAGGATGACGAAGAGATCGACATCACCGAGGACAGCAAAGGGTTGATGTTGATCTATTTGAAAACCGTGATCGATTGCTTCGACGCCGCGTGACGGCGAAGGAGATTCGGGCATTCGCCGCAATGAAAATTCTGTTGAATATCAATCGAATTTTATCAGTTCCAATATAACTATTATCCGCAAAAACCGCAAAATTCTCCCCTGGGAGAGTAAGGAAAACAATATGAAGAAAATATCATTCCCGGCGCGCATGGGCTTTTATCCGGAGGTCAAAAAACGCGTAAACCACTATTTTGAAGCAAACGGCATTTCCCAAAACGCTGACTGGCGCATGGTTCTGAAAACCGGCATCATTTTGATGTGGCTGGCCAGCGCATACGTTTTGCTCTTATTTTCCGCCTCTTCGCTGATATTGGCGATTATTTCCGCCGTCGCGGTCGCCCAGGGGTTCGTGTTGGTGGGCTTCAACATCATGCACGACGGCGCTCATGGCAGTTACTCGAAAAACAAACGTTTGAATTGGATCATGGGCTTCACCCTTGATCTCATCGGCGGCAGCAACATGTTCTGGCGGCACAAACACAATATTCTGCACCACACCTATACCAACATCAGCGAGCTTGATGATGATATTCAGGTTTTCGGGGTGCTGCGTTTAAGCCCCGAACAACCGCGGCGGCCCTGGCACCGGTTTCAGCATTGGTATGCCTTTCCGGCCTACAGCCTGATGACCTTGCTGTGGGTGACCTTCGGTGATTTTCGAAAATTTTTTACGGGAAAGATTGGCGATTACGATTTGCCCAAACCCGCCGTGGGAGAGTCGTTTCTCTTCTTCCTTACCAAGATTTTCTATTTCGGTTATATGTTAGTGCTGCCGATGTTCTTTCACCCCGTCCTGCACGTTCTGGCCTTCTTCCTGATCGTGCACCTGGTCCTCGGCTTTACCATGGCCACGATCTTCCAATTGGCCCACGTTCTGGAAGACAACGCTTTTCCCCGCCCGGACCCGGATACCGGCGAAATCGACAACGAATGGGCCATCCATCAGGTGGAGACCACGGCAAATTTCGCCCCTGAAAGCAGGCTGGCGGCCTGGTATTGCGGGGGGTTGAATTTCCAGATCGAGCACCACCTGTTTCCGCGAGTTTGCCACGTTCATTACCCTGCCATCAGCAAAATCGTGGAGCGCACCTGCCAGGAGTTTCGGATCACCTATGTTTCATACCCGACATTGCCCCGGGCGGTCGCGGCGCATTACCGTTTTCTGAAGAAACTGGGCAGGGATGATGCAGGGGGGATGATGGGAGCCCCCCGGGTTGCCGGATAGGTTAGCCCGGAATTCATCGCGCCGGCCGATTTCAACGGCACCCCAATCGCCCCGCTCCCGCGGAAGAGCGGTTTTGGGCATTTTTTATTTTCCGACGATATCTTCCAGAATTCCTACCGCCCGGGGATCTTTGCTCTTGCCCAACAAGCGCACCGCTTTTTTACGCACGGCCAGGTTTTGGTCGTTTTTGGCCGTTTCACCCAGCAGCGGCGCCACCCGGGGGTCTTCCAGAAAACGTCCCAGTTGGCGCACCGCCTCGTAGCGCAGCGCCGGGCTGGCGTCTTCCCGCAGGGTTTTTTCCAGTGCGGGAATTGCCTGGTCGGCGTCGCGGCGGGCCAGGCTACGCAGCGCCCGGAGGCGCAGCTGCTCTTCTTCGTTCAAATCCCGGAATAATTTCAGAGCTTCGGAATCCCAATCAAAGCCGGATACCATGCCATCGAGCCGGATGTGCGGAATGTGAATGTCGATAGGCGGGATCGGGGGAATGGGTGGAATGGCCAGGTCCACCTCCGGCACGATGATGTGGAGGTCTTCCAGGTCGTGTAATCTGTTGATGTGCAGATCGTCCAAATGCCGCAGGCGAATATCCAGCTCGCCAAGCTGCCCGTCCAACCCCTCCAGCATCGCTTCATAATCCTTTAGCTCCCACTCCACGTCCGGGATCTCAATATCGAAATCGAAATCGAAACCCAGGTCGGGCGCAATTACGATGCGCTGGCGGGATTTTTTCTTCTCTTTATCGCCGTCGGCGGCGTCGCCGGGAAGGCTGAGCATGGCCAAAAGGCACAATCCTAAGATTATAATTAACGAACGTTTCATCAGCTTACCTCCGGATTTAATATTGGCCTACGATTAAATGAATCATTGGTTGCCGGGTTAAGCGCCTGACATGCTTCTCCCCCACTCCGCTTCGGGGAATAAATTTCAGGCGCTTCGCTCACCTCCCCCCGGCGATCTCGATAATAGCATCTACCGCGCGCTCATCCTCGCTCTGGCTCAGCCAGAAGATCGCTTTCTTGCGAATCGCCGGGTTGTGGTGGGTTTTAGCGATGGCGATCAACCGGGGAATCCCGGCGCCGCCGGGAAGCTCCGATAAGGCAAACACGGCTCTTTCCTGCAACTCCTCTTCATCTCCATACGCGATCTCATCCAGCGCCGCGGTGGCCTCCCGGGAAGCTTTTTGCCCCAGCCAGAATAACGCCTCTTCGCGAATACCTGGCCGGCTTGATTGGCGGGCGAGCTCCACCAGGGCGGTGGTCGCTTCCGGCAGTTCCATCCGGCTGACGGCAAAGACCGCTTCTTCAGAAATCTCCTCAGAGCTTTCATCCCGCACGGTTTTTAACAGAATTTCCAGGGCTTGCGGGTGATCCTGCTCCCCCAGCCAGAAAACCGCATCTTCCCGAATCTCCCGGCCATTCTTTTCCTCGAGCATCTGCTGCAAAACCGGAATTACCCCCGCGGGATTGCCGTGAAGGCCGACGGCGGCGACGAGTTCATCACGGTCCCGCGCGGAGGATTCTTTTTCAAAAAGATTTTGCAGCAAGGCCAGGCTTTGCCCGTTTTCCGCCCCGCCCAGCCAGTACAGCGGCAGGTTATCCAAATCTACCGCCAAATCCAGGTTGCTGATAGCCACCTCCCGCAGGATGGAGGCGGCAGACGCACCGGGATGCACTCGAAACAGGATCGCCACTTCTTTGAGCACTTTTTTATCGGGTACTTTCAGCTTTTTGGCCTCTGCCAGAGCGCGTTCGGCCGCCCGGCGGAGTTCTTCTTCCTCGCTGAGTTGGGGTTGGCCCGGGGGAGTTTCCGATCCGTAAATCACTTCCTGCAACAACATTTCCCCTTCCCGGGGCGGGTAATGAAAGCTGCCGATGTGGGAATCTTCCCCCATCAGCCGCTGAATGCTGTAGCCGATCCAAAAATCGGTTTTTTGCCCGGCCGTTTGCATCGCCCATTCCCAGCGTTGCGCCAGCGGTTCCCCGTGATCGGGATGGCGGGTAATTTTCTCTTCCCCTATCAACGCCGCAGCGATGCCGATTCCTGAGAATACGATCCAAAACCATTTGCTCATTGGCGTTATTTTCATATCACGTTCCTTTTATTGACCGATTTATTCAACACGCTGAAGCGTGGCAATCTATAATTATTGCGCTTCAGATTGCCTCACTTCAGTGAGCAATACTCCCCCAATATGCTTTGACATGCACCCGCCGCCCCTGTTTCTTCACTGCGGTTTGTTTTCCAGCACTTCCATCAGCGCCTTCTGCGCTTCCGGGGTGCCGATCCGCCCCAGGGCGTCGATGGCGGCTTTGCGCACGTTCAGGCTGGGGTCGTTTTTTACCACCTCGGCCAGGATCGCCACCGCTTCTTTGCTCTCCTGGTCTCCCAGGGCATATACCGCCGCCCTGCGTATCTCCGGGTCCTTTTCCTGCTTCAAAATTGTGGAAAGCGCGGGAAGGGCGCGGGCGCCCCCGGCGTCGCCGATCTGGTGGAGCGCCGCCTTGCGCACCCGGGCGGATTTGGTGCTGCCCATAATGTCGATCAGCAGATCAATATTCTCATCTCCCAGCATATCGGAGAGGGAGTAGAGAGCGGTTTCGGCTAATTTTTCATCCGGGTTAGAGACGGCGATGGTGTATAGAAAATCCTGCGCCGCACGGTTTTCCTCCTCCGCAATGGCATAGAGAACCGCTTTTTGCACTTCCGGGTCGCTGCTGGCCTTGAATATTTCCGGCAAAATATCGCCCGGGCGGTTTTCTTCCGCATTCACGATGGCATACACCGCCGCCTTGCGCAACGCGGGGTCGTTGTCTTTCAGCGCCACCTCCCGCAGGATGGATAGCGCAGAGGCGCTCTTCTGCTCTCCCAGGGCGTAAAGAGCAGCTTTGCGCACCTCCGGCGAGGGCGCGTTTTTCAAAATGTATTGTAATGCTTGTTCCGCTTCGCTGTTTTCTATTTCCGAGAGGGAGTGGGCGGCGGCTTTGGCCAGGGAAGGCTCCGGCGAGGTTATGGCAATCTCCCGCAAAAAGCCGATCAGCGCGGGGTCGCTGCTGCCTCCCAGGGCATAAAGAGCGCTTTTACGGACTTCCGGGTCGGCGTCCGAGGCCACGATTTTTTTCAGCGCCGCCGCCGCCTCTGTGCTTTCCTGGTTTTCCAGGGCATACACCGCTTTTTTACGCACCGCGGGATCGGGGTCTTGAGCGGCGATCTCCGCCAGGCGGGGCACCACCCGGGGAGATTCAAAATCGCCTAACACATAGACGATTTTACCGCGCACCGCGGGGTTGCTGCTGCGGTCGTACAGATCCAGCACCGCTTGCAGGGCGCGCTCATCGCCGATCTCCTGCAGGGCGTAGAGCGCCGCCAGGGCGATTTCTTCGTTATCGCTCTGGCGCACGGAGTTGATGATCGCTTCGTACTCTTTTTTCCCGGACTTCACCAGTTGCAGCCCGATGCGGATCAAATTGGATTTGGCGTCATCCACCCATTTGCTGGAAGGATAGGATTTGATGAAATCGTAGTAGCAATCGAAGACTTTTTCCGGGGCTTCGTTGAGCTTTTCCCGGGCGTAACATTGCCAGAAGCCGGCCCCGTCGCTCCAGGCGCTGCGGGGGTACTGGCTCAACACTTGCTCGAAAGCGGCGGCGGCTTCCTTCCATTTTTCGTCGAGAATCAAATTGTAGGCGTCCTGGTAGGCTTGCGATGCTTTATCCTGCGGGGCCGGTTCTCCCCAGCCCGCCGGAAAAGCGGCATTGCCGAACAGCAGGAGGAACCCAATCAAACAGGCGATATGTTTGAGCATGGCGACTCCTTTAAATACGGTTGATGAGTGCTCCGGTGTTTGAGTGTTAGTGTGTTTGAGTGTTTTGGTAATCGGACCCCTGCAAAACACTTGAACACCTCTAAATCGACGGCTTCCCGGAAGTCCGGCCGGGCCGCGGCAGGGGTTGCGCCCGGCGGATCTCTTCCAGGTTGATTTTCAGTAAAATTCCCCGGCGGTCCACCCCGGTTTTGGCCATCTCGATGGCGGAAAGGTCGTTTTCCGCTTCCAGGTTGGCGATCAGAAGCAGCACCACCTCCAGGTCCGCCACCAGCTCGCGCAGGCGGCGCTGGCGGGAATCTTCCAGGGCGGTTTTCAGGTAACCGGCTTCCTGCAGCAGGTCGCGGGAGGCGCGCTGGTAGCGGGGAAAATCCAGGGCGGTCGCTTCCGGCGCTTCCGCTTCCCAGTTTACCAGTCCCAATAACAGCACCTTTGATTTTTCCAGATAATCCCCGGCGCGAACCTCCAGGGCGGTCGGTTGCAGCAAGGTTTCCCGGGAGCCGGCCGGCGGTACTTCTTCCCCGCCCGTGTTGAAAAAATACCTCCCGATCAGGATGCCGAGCACCAGCGCCGCGGCCGCCGCGGCGATGCGCGAGGCCCGGGGCCAGCCAAACATCCGCAATACCTTGGCGGGCGTCTCCCGCTGCGGCGGCCGGGGCGCTGGCGGGGCGGTTTCGGCATCCAGTTTTGCGGCGAGTTTATCCCAATAGGCATTCCAAAAATCGCTTTCCGGCCGGGGTTGCTCCCGCCGATCCATGATTCGCAAGGTTTGCCCGAGCCGGCGATACTCCGCGGCGCAGGCAGCGCAGCCTTGCAAATGCGCCTCGAATTCGGCGCGCCGGGCGGCGTTCAACTCCCCATACAACGCTTCCACAAATTGTTTTCTACATTCCTTGCAGGTCATGTGTTAAAGCCCCGGCTTTGTTGATGTTCGATTTTTGATTGAAAACAGAAAACTTTTCATTTTTCACTTTTCACTTTTCATTTTGCACTTTTCACTTTTCATTTTGCATTTTTCACCCTTCGACAAGCTCAGGGCATGCTTTTCATTTTTCACTTTCAAACCTCCGCGCGGTAAATCGCCAACTCCTCCTGCAGGCGCTTAATTGCCCGGAAGAGCAGCGCCTTAACGGTTCCTTCGGCAATTTCCAGCATTTCCCCGATCTCTTTCAGGGGTAGCTCCTGGTAATGGCGCAGCACGAAGACCGAGCGTTCCCGGGGGGAGAGGCGGTCCAGGGCCCGGCGGATGTGCCGCTGCAATTCATCGGAGCGGGTAGAGGCGCTCGGGTCTGCCGCGGGATCGGGCAGCGAAAGCTCCGCGGGATGGTTTTCCCCGGGGGCGTCGCTATGAAGCGAGAGCGTTGGCAACTGTTTTTTCCTCCGGGTGTCCATAAAGCAGTTCATGGTAATGCGATACAGCCAGGAACTCAACCGCGCTTCGCCGCGGAAATTCGGCAAAAACCGGTACGCTTTCAAAAACACTTCCTGGGATAGATCCTCCGCGTCCTGGCGGCAGCCGCATAAATCCAGGGCCAGGAAGTAAACGGTTTTTTGATACCGTTCCACCAGTTCCCGGAAAGCGCCTATTTCTCCCCGCTGGGCCCGTTCGATCAGCTCTTTTTCGTCCTTCACGATCCTTTCCTGCCGCGGCTGTCGCACTGTATCATACTCGGTTTCGTTGATTGAGACGGGAAATGATTGCAGAAGGTTTACAAATGCAAACTTAGACCTTGACAATCCGGGAGGCGTTTAGTAAGCTTTTTAAGTTTATCGCCTGGTTTCGCAAAAAGGAATTATTCAGCCGCCAGGATACAAAGGTAGGAAAATCAGGAGCTGATGTTACGCAGGTTGAAAAAATTAACCACAGAGACACAGAGGGCACAGGGAAAATCAAACATCCAGTAAATCTTAGACCTCAAAATTTGAAGAGAATGACCAAACCTTTGTGATCTCTGTGTCTTTTGCATGGTGAGTTTATCGAACCATGTGGTAAAATGCGTAACATCAGTTAGGAGTGAACCATGCCGCCCGCCCGGAATAAATCCCTCTGGCCGGTTGCCTTTGCAGCCGTCGCGGTTACCCTGATCATTGTGATGGGTATTCTTGCAAACCGGCTGATTAGCGAGCCGGTACGCCTGATCGAAGACGGCATTCGCTACGTCGGCAGCGGGATTGTAGAAGTGTACCGGGACGGCAAGAAATTGGTTAAAAAAATATCCGCCCCGGAAATGAGCCGGCGCTTTGAATCCTACCTGGCCCGCGGCCAGCAGGTGCAGGAGATGGTGGTCTATCGCAGCGAACGCCTGGAGTATGACGAGTTGAATTTAGCCCGGGGGGTCAGCACCGCCCGGGTGGCTTTTCTGGCCCCGGTGGAATACACTTATTACGTGGATATGAGCAAAAAATGGGAAATGAGTTTTGAAAACGGCCTGCTGAAAGCGGTAGCGCCTCCGCTGCAATGCCAGCGCCCGAACATCCGCTGGGAGCGGCGTAAAGAGTTCATCGACTCCGGATATCTCATTTTTGATGAAGAAGGATATTTGCAGCAATTGAAAGACCGCTTCCCGGCCACCGCCGATTCCCTGGCAACGAGCCCGTCCTATTACACCGACGCGCGAAAGCAAGCGCGCGAAAGCATCGCCCATTTTCTGAATAACTGGATTTCCAGCGAATTGAAGGATGAATACGAAGTGTTGGGCATTGCCATCCGTTTCGAAGATGAAGCGGAATTCAGTGAAATCTATCCCTCCCAATCGAACAGCTACATCGGCATCATCCGGGAGAAGAAATAGCTGCGCCGCAGGGCTGGTGTTGCAGGGCATCAAAAAGCCCTACAAGTGCTCCGCTTTCGGCGTGCGCTGCACCCCGGAAAAACCCCTCGGCGCGCCGATGGTCTCCTCCGAAGGCGCCTGCGCGGCGTATTACCGCTATCACCATACCCGCTGAAAATTGAGTCAGAATACGCAGTTTCAGCGCCCTCTTTAGCTTCACCTAAGTTGGCGAAAAGAACTCCCCGGTTGGTGGGAAGATCTCCCCGGTTGGTAAGAAGAATAGTACAGTTGTTGGGAAGAACTGCACAGTTGGGGGGAAAGATTCCCCGGTTGGTGGGGAGAACTGCCGGGTTGGTTGGGAGAACTGCCCGGCTGGTGGGGAGAACTCCCCGGCTGGTGGGGAGAACTCCCCAGTTAGTGAGAATATCTTCCCGGTTGGTAGAGAGAGTTGCCCGGTTGGAGGGGAGAGTTTCCCGGTTGGGAGGAAGGGTTCCCTGGTGGGGGCTTTCAAGGGTAGGTTTTTTAGCCCGATGAAATGGCCGGTGGCGCCATCGGCCAGGGTTCCGGGTAAAAGCGAGCAAAAGGTTCGTGAAATCCTTGTAACAATTGACAAACAATTACAACAGTGCC
>WYBG01000573.1 GCA_011526015.1 Deltaproteobacteria bacterium
ACTCACGCAAAATGTCATTCCCGCGAAGGCGGGAATCCAGAAAAGTGCCTTAGAATATGGATTCCCACTTTCGTGGGAATGACAGACGAAAGGATAAGCGGCCAAAATTTCCGAATTTTTCATAGCGCTAAAATGTTACTATTTTTCTAACCTCTGCGTCTCTGTGGCTCTGTGGTTAATCAAAACGATCACAGAATATTTTACAGTAAGAAAAATTTTGAATCCTGGCCGCCGGTTACCGTTTTTTCTCGATTTCCCGGATCTTGAAAAACAACGCCACAGCCAATATAGTCGCAAACAGGGCAGCGACGCCAAACCCCAGCCGGCGAATTTTAGAATCTTTGATTTCCCGGAGCGCCAGGGCGTGGGCTTCCCGGGCTTTCTCGATGCCCTCATCGGTTTTGCCGCCCACCTGTACGGGATCGAACGTGTGTGCCAGGGTTCGCGCCTGGATCAAGCTCTGGTGCGACTCCTGGAGTAGAAAACCGATGTCCACGTCATCCATTCCGACCCGCTGAACCTCCATTTGCTTCGCAGCGGCGGAATCGTAAGCCGCGACTAAATTCGCTAAATTGAGGCGGATTTGTTTTGCCGCTTCATAGCCCTCATCTCCTTCGCCGTGGCAGTTCGTGCAGACAGACTTGTCTCCCACCCCCACCATGTCATCGAAAGTCTTTTGAACCGCGTGGTTGCCATGGCACTCTTCGCAGCCGTGTATTTCCTCTTTCTCGAATTCCTGCGCCATTTTGGTGGCGGCAAAGTACTGCATATTATTGACGTGGCAGGTTCCGCACACGTGGCTGATGGACGCAACGCCGGGAGGGATCGCGCCGTGATTGCCATGGCAATCGTTGCAGGCCGGCGCGCCGGTGTCTTTATTTTCTAACAGCGCTTTCCCGTGAACGCTTTCCGCAAACTCGTCATATTGAGTAGTGGGAATGCCATAATCCTGCATATAATCTTCATCGCCGTGGCATTTCTGACAGGTCGCCGGAACGTTCAGCGCATAAACGGAGGAACGGGGATCTTTCGCCGGTAGAATCGCATGAGCGGTATGGCAGCTGCTGCAATCGGCTACTTTGGGGTCTCCCTGTTGCAGTTTTTTGCCGTGCACGCTGGTATAAAACTGGCTGGCCTGGTCGGTGGCAATGCGCGGCTGGTATGCCCGCATAAAATTGATGTCGGAATGGCATTTGCCGCAAAACTGGGGGATTTGCGCCTTTGACGGGACCCCGACAAACCCCGCTTCCGCAGCCATGCTCTCGTCCGGGTCATCTTGGGTTGCGTCCCCGCCGTGGCAGCCGGCGCAGGAGAGTCCCTGCTGAAAATGAATATCGTTCTCGTTGAAATCAGCCGGTAACATCTCCTCCTCCTGGTGGCAGATGATACATTGATCCCCTTCCGGCAGCTGGCGTTTTTCCTGGGCCGGGGATGGGTGCGTATTCAGCAACCACAGGCTTAGCATGATGGACAACGGCATCAGGCAGTTTTTATAGCTCGCAACTAACATCAGCGATCTCCTTTTCAAAAGATGTATCCCAGGATGGTCATAATAATAATGTATGCGATGACCAGGATACCGATGATGGTCATGGGCCGGGGCTTTTGACCGGGTTTTGCCTTTATTTCCCAAAACGGAACGAATAACCAGGCCAGCGCCACGACGGTAAAGAATAATATTCCCGCTACTTCTCCCTCTAAAAAGAGGATGTGGCCGGGAAGGAACTTGAGGGTTTGAAACATGAACATGAAATACCACTCCGGGCGAATGCCTTCCGGGGCCGGGGCAAACGGATCGGCTTTAACGCCTAATTCCCAGGGAAAAAATACCGCCAGGTAAAGAAGAATATTGAGAACGATCAGCCAGACGAACGCGTCTCTTAACAAGAAATTCGGAAAAAACGGGATGGTCTTCTTCTTCTCCGGGGGCAGTTTCTCGAAGTACTCCGGGGCGTGCATACCCTGGCGCTGTACGAACAAAAGATGAAGCCCCAGAATGATCGTGAACAGGGCCGGCAACAAAGCCACGTGAAAGGCATAAAAGCGCGACAGGGTGGCCCCGGTCACCTCGTCCCCTCCTCTTAACACCACTTTGACGGCGTTGCCGATGAGCGGAACCGCCCCGGCGATATCCGTGCCCACCTTGGTGGCAAAGAACGCTAATTCATTCCAGGGCAGCAGGTAACCGCTAAATCCGAAGCCCATGGCTAACGCCAGGAGAATGAAACCGGTCACCCAGGTCAATTCGCGCGGCTTTTGGTAGGCGCGGGTGAAGAAGGTGCTGAACATGTGCACAAAAATAACCAACACAAACAAATTTGCCGACCAACTGTGCAGCGAACGGATCAGCCACCCGAAATTTACCTTTGTTATGATAAAGCGAACGCTTTCGTACCCGCTGTCCACCCCCGGTTGGTAGTACAGAAGCAGTAAAATTCCCGTGGCAACCTGAAAAATAAATAAAAATAACGCCACCCCGCCCAAATAATACCATATCGAGTGGCGATGCACCGGCACCTGCTTGTGTTTCATAAATTCGATAAAGGGGGTTAAATGAAAGCGTTCATCCAACCAGGTATAAATTTTTTTACCGATAGCAGCTGCCATTTTCAACCCTCTTGCTGTGGTTTAGCGATTACGATTTCATCATTTACAATATTCACAACAAATTCGTCCAGGGGTTTGGGGGGAGGGCCGGATATATTCCGGCCTCTTAAATCATATATTCCGTTGTGGCAGGCGCACCATATTTGTTTCGTATCGGTTCGATATTGCACGATGCAATCCAGGTGGGTGCAGGTAGCGGCGAAGGCGCGAAAATCGCCGGATTCTTCCCGCAGCAGGATCACCGGTTTTCTGCCGAATTTGACAATCTGGCTGCTGTTTGGAGGGAACCCGGAGGCAAGCCCCGCTTTAACCGAATTCACATTTGCCTCCGGAACTTTTGGGGGATTCAGGTAGGAGACCAGCGGATAGATGACGCTCCCCATCCAGGC
>WYBG01000091.1 GCA_011526015.1 Deltaproteobacteria bacterium
ATTCGGTCACTTTTTCCCAGCCGGCCGTTCAGACTGATTTTCAATTGAGTTTTGGTCTAAATTTTTCAAAAATTAGCCCAAAATGGCAAAATTAGAAGAACTACCCGGCATTTTACGCGAAACGACAGTTATTATCACTTATAAATCTTGATTCCTGTATCTTCGATTATTATGAGATGCTTCGCTGATAGTTTATCTTCATGGATATCTAAAAATTTTTTCATCGTCAGCAGCAAATATGGTGTTCTCGTGATGCTTAATTTAAACAGAATAATGCCTCCCACATCGTAGGTCTTAAATTTATGATAGCTTTCAAAATCAGCGTCTCTGGTCATAATCCATGCTTTATTTTGTTCAGCTATTTTATAAACCTCTCCATTCTTGATTCCTGATTTTCCCATTTTTTTCAAATGGTCCACCTGGTAACCTCTCTTCTCCAAAAAACTTACCAGCGCAAACGGTAAATTTTCATCCAATAGAAATTCTATACTCATAAGGCGTATGCTTCATATTCACACAATTTCGCTGCATAGTGAAGAGCCGCCTGAATATCTTCAGGAGTAAGCGAAGGATAATCTTTAATAATTGATTCCATACTTTCCCCTTCCGCCACCAATGATACGATGAGATATACCGGTATTCTTGTTCCCTTAATAACCGGCTTTCCATGGCAAATATCGGGGTCGGATGAAATTCTTTGAAGTATTTCTTGATCTTCCATCTTTTTATCCATTCAATTTTTTTTGCAATTGCGTTCCCAAAGAGACTTTTAGCGAAACCACCGCGTTCTTTGAACAGCTAACATTTTTATGACCGGGAGATTTTCGTCAACTTCTACTTTCGGAAATGATAAGGTTGGCGCTTCAAAAACTTGGTTTCAATGTTCTGGCATGTACCGCTCCTTGTCAAATTAAAGCACGCTTAGTATTCGTACTGCGTAAACATAGACGTTTCAATTTTAGAAATCAAATGGTTTTTTCTTGCTGCTAACGACGGCCCTCTACGTGCAGCGCTGTCCGATGGCATTCGACAACAAAGGCGTTGATTGGCTGAGCGACTCCAAAGAAATCCTCAATCCCAACTTTGGGAAAGCGATGCCCCGTTGCGGGGTGGTGACGGAAATGATGGCGGGAAACAGTAAAAGGTGGATCATGGGACTGTGGGATACTCCTAACATTAGGTAAGGTTGTTTGTTAGGCTGTTCCTCACGGGATCCATTCAAGAAAACCCTGTTGGTTGGCATACTGTCCCTTTTCCCAAATCAGTCGAATGCAAACGGGCATTCGTAGATGGCGAGCAAGAATCAAAATATTCTGGAGTGAGTTATCAGCATTCATTCCTTGCATGGATACATTCGTCCCCTGGATTGGATGGAACCCTTGTTGGTTGTGTTCTCCGCGCCGTAGATTTGTACTCAACATGCCCTGTAGCTCTGTCAAGGTCACTGATTTGCTCAAAGCTGTACGGATTGCTGCCTCCAACAATGGTTTCCAGTTCGTTGCATGTTCTTTGCCGAATGTTGCTTCGAGAATTCGGGTGAATTGAACACTTGATGGATTGTCTGGATCTATTTTCCGCATACCAGGTTGGATTGCGGGTGGTTTCAGACTTGTTGGTTCTGAGATTTCAAGCTCCTTCACGATCGGTTCGCGGCCGGCGGTTTTGATATAATCCACAGCTTCATTGATAGTAATAGTGAAGCCTTTTTGTTTGACAAGTTCCTGAAGACATACAGGCAATGACTGATATGGTGGATCCTGAATCATTCGCCTGGCATGGGGTAAGGCGTCTTCCATTGCCCGCTGCTTTTGATTCAATTGCAGGTACTTTTCCGCTTCGTTCTTCGCCGCATCTGTATTAATTTGAGTTTTGCTAAGAAAAGTTATAAGTGAAGTCTCTACATCGTCTAAATCGTCTTCAATGATATTGATAATCTTGAAACGTTTTTGTGAAAACTCACCACCAGTCTGGGAATAGTATAGGCGCCACTCCCGTCCATCCGTGATCACTGAAAATAGCGCTGTGTTGTTTCGGTTGTAGTCTCTCAGTTGGCGCTCAATCTCTTGAATTTTACCTGCTATCCCCCCAACAGCCTTCACTTCAATAAAGACGCTTGGAGAGAACTGTTTTGCAAACAA
Source organism: Deltaproteobacteria bacterium (assembly GCA_011526015.1). Classification (GTDB taxonomy): domain Bacteria; phylum Calditrichota; class Calditrichia; order RBG-13-44-9; family J075; genus JABWBP01. The sequence goes on from WYBG01000091.1 coordinate 2,139, forward strand.
AGCGATATCCACCTTCGTCTTATCCTCGTTTGGAGCAACAACAAACTCTGGATACACTTCCCTTGGATCCCAAACATTCCAATCGAGATCAAGCAGGATTCGTAAAACAAGATTCATTCTTACCTGTTCTTCATTCCGGTAAACACCTTCAAGAAGTTTCTCTTTGATGTCTGTGAGGGTATCTTTCATGGTTTCTTATTCTCGTTGAATAGTGGTGATGTTATATGAAGAATGAATTTTGCCACTCCGCCGCTAATATCAACAAAGAGGATACAGATTGGGGACGTGGGGAATAGTTTCTTCATTGAGCCATCCTTTTGGTCAATGACTTAATCTCATGGTCGAGCCCTGCCTCGACCTGTTCTCTCCGAACACCCGGAAACCACAGCAAAAAAATCTTCTATCGAAGCGCCATCCGGTAGATTCTCGAACAAAGCGCGAAGCGGCACCCGGGTGCCGCGGAATACCCAGGCCCCGCCGACTTTTCCCGGTATTTGTTCAACGGCCGGGCAGGTGCGCTAACTGCTTATATCGCTTCTCCTGTTGCGGGTTTTTTGCTTCTGTTGCTGCTTCATCTTTAATTACTCCATTATTCGTAGCCGCGCTCTGATGCAACCCTTGGATTGCTTGGATAGTCAACCTTAAATTTTATCCACGGCCAATTTTACCATACAATTCCACAGAAATCAACCGCTTTTCAGACCTTCCCGGATAAAATCAACGCCGAATTGTTGCCGAATAGACCGAGATAGGGTTGGGAAGAGCCTTTGGCAAGGAAGCTCTGGTGGGCGCCAATCCCCGAAAATTTCCAATTTGAATATAACCCCGCTTCGGTGGTATATTCCCCCGGTTTTGAATCGTGATCTGAATCGCAGGGATAATGCTATGTCGGAAAACACATGAACACATGAACACACCTGAGCACCTGAACACTTGAACACAAGCATATTAACCGAGCCGCTCTATGATCACCGCCATTCACGCCGCCTGGATTCCCCGGGAAAGCGAGGAGTACCTCCTACCGGGCTGGCTTTGCCTCTGGGTAGAAAAGAATACTACTAATCGCACTGCCAAGAAATCCCGCGAGCACCCCTCCGCGCTTCGCAAAGAGGAGTTGGAGAAATTCATGGCCGAAGCGGGCGGGTTGGGCGAGGCCGGCCGGGTGGTTGGCGCCCGGATTATCGACGGCTATTTCAACCTTCCCTCGGCGGAGAACGCCCCCCTCAAATCCCAGGAATTGCTGAAATACTCAGGGGAAGAAACGCCGGAGGAGTTTTCCCTGCAACCCTGGCAAATCGCCTGTCTCGCGGTTCCCCCCGGGCAAGCGCCCACCTTGCTGAAAGAGCTGCACTTCCGCTTCGGCTACGCGCCTTCGGAAACGCTGCCGGGCGCGGATGTGCTGTTCTGGTATCATTACACCCAGGCGTTCAAAGAGATCATTCTGAAAGACCAGTACATTCCCGCGCTGAAATACCGCGAGCTGCCCCCGCCCAAAGATAAACGCCGCAAGCAGGAAACTGCCTTCGAAATTCACCCCGCCTGGGAGATCGTTTCTTCCCGCTACGAAGAGATCGTAAAAGAATACGCCGCGTTGATGCCCCCGGCGTGCGCCGCGGGTTCGCTGCAGCCCGATGAGGGGGATTCCTTTTGGAACAGAGAGGCGCTGCTGCGGCACTTTTCGGAGAATTTGCTGCACGAGATCGTCTCCGGCTCCCGTTTCACCGCCAAACTGGAAAAGGCCCTGGCGGGAAGCTGGATTCACGCCTGCGTTTTCCCCTGGAAAAAAACCGCCTCCGGCAACGCCATAGATTCCCGCCGGGCCCCGGAAGAGGCGCTGAAAACTTACCAAAAGTGGGCCTCCTGGAAATCCAAATTGGCGAGCAGCCACATAACCGGGGGAGCCGCCCTGTGTTTCCAGTTGCAGGAGGCGCGGCGGCACAACGATTCCTGGAGCCTGCACTTTCTGGCCGCTTCGCAGAAGGATCCTTCGCTGCGGATCGCGTTGAAAGATTTCTGGCGTCTCAGCCCTCGCCGCCGGGCGGCGCTGAAGGGAAACTTTGGCAAGGAGCCGGAGCGGGAAATTCTCCTGAACTTAGGCCTGGCGGCGCGAATCTACCCCCAAATCTGGTCGGGATTGCAAACCGAGCGCCCCGCGGGGATGGAGCTGAATCTCGATGAAGCGTTCGGTTTTCTAAAAGAGACCGCCTGGGTATTGGAAGACGCCGGTTACAAAGTCGCCATTCCCGCCTGGTGGACTCCCCAGGGGCGCCGCAAGGCGAAAATCCGCCTGAAAACGAAGCTCCTCAAGGGGGGCAAAACCGTCGCCGCCGCGCCCGGAAAGGGGTTATTCGGGCTGGATTCGATCATCAATTATTATTATTCCCTCTCCATCGGGGGGGAGGAAGTGAGCGAGGCGGAGTGGCGGGCGCTGGTGAACGCCAAGACGCCGCTGGTGCAATTCCGCGGCGAGTGGATGGAATTAGACCGCGCGAAAATGCAGGAAATGTTAGCCTTCTGGCAGGCGCACGGCGAGGAGCAGCCGCAAATGTCGCTGCTGGATTTGCTGCAAGTTTCCGCAAAAGACGATGAATACGAAATCGAGCACGACGCCGCGCTGGCGGAAATGTTCGAGCTCCTGCGGGATAAACGCAAATTCGAGTTGTTGGAAGAGCCGCCCGATTTCCGGGGCAAATTGCGCGAATATCAAAAACGGGGGGTATCCTGGATCGCTTATTTGGAAAACCTGGGGTTAGGCGGATGCTTAGCCGATGACATGGGGTTAGGCAAGACCATCCAGGTGATCGCCCGGCTGCTGCAAGAGCGGGAAGAGAAGAAAAAGCCGCAGCCCACGCTGCTGTTAGCCCCCACCTCGGTGCTGGGAAACTGGCAGAAAGAGGTTGAGCGCTTCGCCCCGGGGCTTTCGGTTCTGCTGCACCACGGCAGCGGGCGCATCAAAGATGAAAAAGAGTTTGCCAAAGAAAGCGCCCGCAGCGACCTGGTGGTCAGCTCCTACGCCCTGGCGCGGCTCGACGAGGGGCTGTTCACTACCCGGGAGTGGGAGCGGGTGGTGCTGGATGAAGCGCAGAACATCAAGAATCCCAAGGCCGCGCAAACCCGGGCAATCTTGAAGATCAACGCCCGGCATCGCCTGGCGCTTACCGGAACCCCGGTGGAGAACCGCTTGCTGGATTTGTGGTCGATCTTCAACTTCCTGAACAGCGGTTACCTGGGCAACAACGCCGCGTTCCGCCGCAGCTTCGAGATTCCCATTCAGAAAGAGAACGATCCCCGGCCGGCGCGGGTATTGAAGAGCCTGGTGGAGCCGTTCATCCTGCGCCGCTTGAAAACCGACAAGGAGATCATCAAAGACTTGCCCGATAAGGTGGAGCAGAAAATTTACTGCAATCTCACCAAAGAGCAGGCTTCGCTCTACCAGGCGGTGGTGAATGAGGTGGTGAAGGCGATCGAGGAGACGGAAGGAATCCAGCGCAAAGGGATTATTTTATCTTCGCTGATGAAGCTCAAGCAAATCTGCAATCACCCGGCGCAGTTTTTACAGGACGGCAGCGCGTTCAGCGCGGAGCGTTCCCACAAACTCAGCCGCCTGGGGGAGATGATCGAAGAAGCGATCGAAAGCGGGGAAAGCCTGCTGATCTTCAGCCAGTTCCAGGAAATTTGCCAGGCGCTGGATCAGCATCTGCGCCAGACCCGGCATTACAACACCTACCTGCTGCACGGCCAGACCCCGCGCCGCAAGCGCCAGGAGATGATCGAGGAGTTCCAGCATCCCGATACCGAGCCGTCGATCTTCATCCTTTCTTTGAAAGCCGGGGGAGTGGGGATCACCCTTACCAAAGCCAATCACGTGTTCCACTTCGACCGCTGGTGGAATCCCGCGGTGGAAAACCAGGCTACCGACCGCGCCTTCCGCATCGGGCAGAGCAAAAACGTGTTCGTGCACAAATACGTCACCACCGGAACCCTGGAAGAGCGGATCGACGCTATGATCGAGGTGAAGAAAAAGTTAGCCGAGGCGATTGTGGGAGCGGATGAATCCTGGTTGACGGAGCTGGATAACGAGGCGTTCAAAAAGCTGATCGAGTTGAATAAGAATGCGATTTTGGAGTAGGCAGTTGGCTTCGCGGTCATTGGGCTTCGCCGTCATTGGCCTTTGGCGTCATTAGGCTTTGCCGTCATTGCGCTGCGCTGTCAATTGCCTTCGGCGTCAGTGATGGTCATTTTTCACTTTGCATTTTTCATTTTGCATTTAGGGAGCGCTTATGCCGCAATTCGGAAAAACCTGGTGGGGGGAGCGGTTTATTTCCGCGCTGGAGAAGTTCACCGATGCGGCGCG
>WYBG01000574.1 GCA_011526015.1 Deltaproteobacteria bacterium
ATTTGAAGAGAATGACCAAAACTCTGTGATCTCTGTGTCTTTTGCATGGTGAGTTTATCGAACCATGTGGTAAAATGCGTAACATCAGTTAAGAATTAAGAGAATAGAAGTTATCTACTCCCGACAGGAAGCCAGCTTTTTGTACAGCCAGCCAATTACCATGAACACGATAGCGCTTACAAGTTACAAAATTTGATTGATCTTCTTCGCCAGCGCAAAATCCTTTTCGGTCAGCCCGCCTTCGGAGTGGGTGAAAACGGATAGCTGCACGGTGTTGTAGGAGATAAGTATATCGGGATGGTGGTCCATTGCCTCGGCGACCTCCGCCGCCTTGTTCACGAAGGCCACTGCTTCCTTGAAATCTTTGAACTTGAATACCCGGCTGATTCCGTCTCCCCGCCGTTCCCAGCCGACGGTTTCTCCCAATTTATCTAAAATCTGTTCATAGGTTAAGCGCATGGTTGCCTCCTGAATTGGAAGTGCCCTTACTTCAAAGAAGATTCCCTGCTGACGTCCCCAATCTGCTTTAGCATGGGGTGGTCTTCCGGCAGGCAGCGGCTGAAATAGCGGCGGCTGAGGTCCCATAATTTTTTTGCCTCATCCGCATATCCCTGGTGGAACATCAGGTTGCCCCGGAAACGGTAGATGTTTCCCATCGCTTCATCGTAGTGCTCGAAGCGAAGCATCAACTCTTCTAACAGTTTTTCGCCGAACGGATACTCATTCCGTTTGACGCTGAAACGCTCCAGGCTTTTATAGCCTTTATCATCGTAGGGATTGTTGAGCAACATCTGGCGCAGGGTACGGCGGGAATTAGCGGGGTCGTTCTTCTCTTCGTAATAGGCCAGCAGATCGATGTAAGCATCCTGAATATCCGGGGAAAGCTGGATGCACTCCGTGATATAGTCCATAAACCGCGCCTCTTCCCCCAGGTGGTACAGTGATAACGCAGCCAGCCGGGTGGCTTTATAACGCCGGTTTGCAGAAAGCTCGGCGGCGCTTTGCAGGGTTTTAACGGCATAGTTATAGGCCTGGCTGTATTGTTTCTCAGCGAGGTATATTTCCGCCATATTACAAAACGCTGCCGGGTCGTCGGCGTTGCCGGCCAAATTCAGCTGGTAATACTGCCTGGCCAGCTTTACCTGGTTCCTGGCCTGGTAATAAGCCCCCAGCCAGGAATTCACCTCCGGGTCATTGTATCCCAACTGCGCTGCCCGCAGGAAATTGGCCGCTATTTTTTCCTGCAATTCGGCATGTTTTTCTACGGCCACAACCTTCAGGGAGGGATTTTCGGCCAGCTGCAAGCGGTAAAAATCTCCCAACAATTTATAACTCCAGGCCGACTGGGGATTTTGCTCCAGGAGATTCTTCAACATCCAATCCGGGTGACGAACCGCGATTGGCGCGGCTGCAGAAAACTTATCGCCGGCTGAACTTTTACCGTTGTCTGTTTCGTTCCTGAGGTAGAATATCCGGAAATCCCGGTGCATAAAGTGATTCTTTAACACATTATTCACCATGGAGTTGACCAGTAAAGGCTCGAATCCCAGGGTGCGGATGGCGGAATCCAGCACCGTATGGGCGGCGGCAAATTTCTTTTGCTGGATCAATTGATCGGCGTTGCTAAGATAGGTATTAATATCTTGAGCGAAGGAGACGTTAAACAGAACAAAGACGCAGGCGAAACGGAGGGAATTCTTCATTGCAAAAACAAGGTGTTACGATTTTTATGGTTAAGAGACCGGGAAAATAGCGGCCTCGTTGGCGGTCGATATAAAACCCAGGGTAACAAAAATAGCTGAACAGGAGCGATCTCAGAAACTGGCCGGTTGGAGACCATTTCCGGAGAAACATTCTCCCCGCCGGAGGGGGCGGGAAAATAGAGGTTTGACCGTACAAATGTCAAAGAATCAACGTGTAATTCCAAAGAAACGACTTAAATATAAGATTTTTAAAGAGGCTATGCAACAGGGATTTTTGATTGAAAATTGAAAATTGAAGATTGAAGATTGAAAAACTACCCCACACAATACGCATTACGTTTTTTATGGCGCTTCCACCAGGGTATTCTTAACCAGGAATTTCCCCGCAAACAGCATCGGCGCACCCTCGCGCTCGTAATAGGAATTTCCCGGGCCGCTCTTGCGGGTGCCCTGGATGTGCAAATGGGGCACTGCGGTCAACCCGAACGGCCCTCCTAACAGGCCAGAATTGCCAATTTCTCCGAGCAACTGTCCGGTATGCACGGTATCCCCGGGCTGCACGCTAATGCTGTGCAATTTCAGGCGCGACAGGTAAACCCAAACGCCCCCATGGGCGATGACCACCTGGTTGCCCGGAAAAACATCTTCTTTCCCGGCCAGCTCCGAAGGCGGTAAATCCGGCAGGCTATCTATTACGCTAACCACGATTCCGTTGCAGGGGCTGTACACTTTCTCTCCGAAGGCATTATAGGCGGCCAATTTCCCCGGGAAAAATCCCCGGGCATATCTGCCGGCGTTATCCAGTTTCACCACTTCCAGGGAAAATTTTTCCGGCACCGGGAAAAAGCGGTGATGGTTATTGATCAGGGGACTGTCTCCCCCTTCGATCACGTAAAAGTTGCCGTGTTTCAGGGGAAAGCTCAGCGAAACGGCCTCTCCCCTGAAGGTCGTTCCCCAATAGGCCCAGACCCCCAGTCCCAGGAAAACCATGGAAAAGAAACCCATAAAATAGTGGCCGAATTTCTCCTTGCGGGTTTGGGGGCTCCACAACGGCAAGTTGCGAAATTGAGAAACCATCCGTACCAGGGCAATCAGGAACACGGCCCACCAGAAATAGCGGAAATAGTAACCAAAGAGATGCCACTCCCCTCCGCGGTATATGTAATGAATATAAACTCCTACCAGCAAGGCCATGAAAATTGCATCGAACTTGCTCTTGTAAAGGCGTTTCCACAGCCAAACCATAAAAACGGCCGGGATAACAAAGTGCTCGGTAAGCAGAATAATGAAATTGAACATAAGACTCCTTTTCGGAGATGATCGCCATTATTGGGAGGCGGCCCTTTGCCAGTAGCACGTGGCGGGTTGCCAGCGCCAGGCAAGCCCCCCTGCTTTTTACTTCTTACTTCCTACTTCTCACTTGCCACGGCATATTTCCGCTTGTTTTTTTACCCCTGCAATTATACATTGCCGCCCGCCGACGAATTTAATATGAAGTTGGAAAAATAAGGAGCCGACAATGAAAAAATTTCTCTGGGCCAGTATTGTTTCCATTTTACTGCTCACTATCATGCAAATAAACGGGTGCAGCGGCAAAAACCAGGAGGATGCCATGGCGCAACAAAAAACCGTAAAACTGACCCTTTCCGGTATGCACTGCGAGGGCTGCGTTAATACCATTCAAAAGTCCCTGGCCAAAACCGAGGGGGTAATTTCCAATAGCGTCAGCCTGGAGGATAGCATCGCGGTGGTCAGCTTCGATCCGGCCAAAGCGGATGAGCAAAAACTCATTCTGGCGGTCGAAAACGCGGGATATAAAGCGCGGCTGGCGCAATAATTGGTGTTCAAGTGTTTTGTGTTTTAGCACGTGGGCATTGGAAAGCACTATAACAACTGAACACTATAACACTCGAACACTTAAGGCACCCCTGCCGATTCACGGGAATTAATTATAATGGAATGGAATGTCAGTCCGGAGATTTTCCGCATCGGCCCCATCGCATTGCGCTGGTACAGCTTGATGTTCATCCTTTCTTTTCTGCTGGGGTATTACATGGTGCGCAAGATGTTTCTGGCGGAAAGAAAACCGGAACAATATATGGATGCGCTATTTCTGTATATGTTCGCCGGCACCATCATCGGGGCGCGACTGGGGCATTGCCTGTTTTATGATCCGGTCTATTACCTCACCCATCCCCTGGAGATATTCGCGGTCTGGCAGGGAGGGCTTGCCAGCCACGGGGCGACCATCGGGATCATTATTGCAGTATATCTCTTTTCCCAAAAAAGGAAAGAAACCCCCTTTCTGTGGACTTTAGACCGGGTGGCGATTGTGGTCGCCCTGGCGGGATTTTTCATCCGGTTAGGCAATTTGTTCAATTCCGAGATCGTGGGGGCTCCCACCACGGTTCCCTGGGCTTTTGTTTTTCCCCGCTACGAGCAAGCTCCGGTTCCCCGCCATCCCACCCAACTTTATGAAGCGATTGCCTACCTGTTGGTTTTCATTTTTCTCTTTCTGCTATATCGCCGCAAGCAGGCGAACACCGGACACGGCCTGATCGTGGGGATTTTCCTGGTGCTGGTATTCGGATTCCGCTTTTTCGTGGAATTCTTCAAGGAGGTGCAGGAACCCTGGGAAGCGTCGCTGCCGCTGGATATGGGGCAGATTCTCAGCATTCCCGCGGTGTTGCTGGGGTTATATTTGATAAAGACGGCGAGACTGCCGGTCGTGCAAAAACCTGCACCCGCAGGAAAGCGAAAAAACGCTCGCGCTTAAAAGCACCCCTCTTTTCATTTTCAAAAATCGAGCTGGTAATCCGAACCGCTAAACTTGCCGTTCGCAGCTCAAATTTCGGAACCACGAATTTACCAACCCGATTTCAGGGGTAAAAAAATCCCTTGATTTTTAATTTGAAAATTTTAAATTCTCAAAAAACATTGTTTAACCAGAGTTTTGGATATTATCGGAATACCGTTACCAGCCTGAAAGATTTCATCACTTGCGCTGCGGCTCTATAGCCCTTGCCGGCCCGGTTCATCTCAGGAAATGCTAAAGAAGGGTCTTTTTACGCTCGCTAACCACGCTACAAAAGGAGTATTTCATCGCATTTATCGTTACCACACAAACTCTTTGAAAAACCAATACAAAGTTGGTTTAACTCCCAGGAGGTATATATGTGTGGCAACCCTTTAAGAGCGTACCTGGATGATGAATTGTTCAATCGTTTGTGGAAAGAGGGATTTCTGAACGAACGAGCGATTCGCGATCACTATATCCGGGAAAAATTTTCCACCCTGAAACGCGATCTGAAACCGAAAGCAATCATCCACCAGTTACAAGAGGAATTTTCCTACCTCTCCACCGAGACTATCCGAAAGATTGTTTATACCCGCAACGGGGAAACGGCGAGTGAGAAGTGAGAAGTAAGAAGTAAGAAGTAAGAAGTAAGAAGTACGGGCGCTAAAGCGGGAATCTATACCCCCTTAAATTCCTGGATTTCCCCCCGAAGGCCCGGTGAGATGGCATCTTGAGTGCAATTTCCCTTAACTAAACGACATTAACTTCTCACCCTTCGGCAAGCTCAGGCTTCGTCGTGAGCGCAGCCGAACGGGCAGGCTTTGCCACTTCTTACTTCTTACTTCTGCCGCTCCCGACGGTTTGCAAAAACGCCAGAATCCGTTCCGCGGCGCGGCGGGAAGCGCCCTCCTCTCCCAATAGCGCCGGAATCCGCTTCAACTCTTCTTTTACCGACCGGTAATAAGCCGGCTCGGTGAAAAAGCGCTCCACCGCCGCACGCACCTTCTCCACGCTGATGTCTTTCTGGATCAACTCCGGCACTACTTTTTTCCCCATCACGATGTTCGCCAGGGCGATGGTGTCTATTTTGACCAGCATCCGGCCCAGCCAGTAGGTCAGCGGGGAAACCGCGTACAACACTACCATGGGAGTTTGCAAAAAACCGGTTTCCAGGGTCGCGGTGCCGCTGGCGACCATTGCCGCATACGCATAGCGCATCAGCATAGGGGTTTGGGAATTTACCAGGTGAATACCCGAGCCGGGAGGAATGTATTCATCATACAGCGATTGCGGCAATTGAGAGGCCCGCCCGACTACCGGCGTGCATTGCCGGGTTTTGCGAAGCTCCCCGGCGGTTTGAACCATCACCGGCAAAAGATTACGCACCTCCAGCTCCCGGGAGCCGGGCAGCAGCGCGAGAATAGGTGCGCCTTCGGGGATGCCGTTCTCGCGGCGGAATTCCGCCTCGCTTTTGTCAATCCGGAGTTGCTCCACCAGGGGGTGCCCCACAAAATGGGCGGTAATGCCGTGCTTTTCATAAAAGGTCTTTTCAAATTGAAAAATCACTAACATCAAATCCACGTGGCGGCGGATTTTATCCACCCGCTTCTCTCCCCAGGCCCATAACTGCGGGCTGATATAATAGACGACCGGAACTCCAACCTCTTTGGCAATGCGCGCCACTCGCAGGTTGAAACCGGGGTAATCTACCAAAATTATCGCCCCGGCGCCGTTTTTCAATTCCGACTGCACGGTTTTGGTGACTTTGCGGATAAAGGGCAGGTGTTTGATTACTTCCGTGAGTCCCAGAAAGGCTAATTGGGAAATATGGTAAAGCAGTTGTACGCCCTCCTGCCGCATGGCCTCTCCCCCGATGCCGCTAAACTGTAACTGCGGATCGCACGCTTTCAGCTCCCGCACCAGGTCGGCGGCGTGGCGGTCGCCGGATGCCTCCCCGGCGATGATCAGAATCTTCTTCGACACTGGCGCCTGAGTATTCTCTTTGGTTGAACCGTTTCCGATGATCGCCTCCGATGATAAAACAGGGCGAATTTTACACCCAAAAAAACATTTCCACCACTTCTTTTTTACATCCCGGCATCCCCTTTATCCATCCACAATTATCCTTCATCCGTATCCTTTATCCTTCACTTCGGCCTTTTCGTCAGCGGCTGCAATCCTGGTAATCGCAAACATCGTGATCGCTGCGCCGAGTACGGTGCGCCAATCGGGAATCTCGAAAAAGAGCAAAATTCCCCAGATCGTCGAGAACACCACCCCGATGTATGAGACATTGGTGGCCCGGGCAGCGGTATCCTCGTGCAAGGATTTGGTCAAAAATACCTGCGCCGCCTGGGTAGCGATGCCCATCCCCAGCAACATCAGCCACTGCCACCCCCGGGGCATTACGAAACTCGGAACCACCCAGGGCAGGGAGAGCAGGATGGCGACGGCCTGAAAATAAAGCACAATGGTCAGGGGATGGTCGCTATGGCGCAGTTGCCGGATGGCGATGTAGGCCAGCCCGGCAAAAAACGCCCCTCCCAGGCCGATAAACGCCGGAACGGTTTGCAGGGAAAAACCTGGCCGGATGATCAATAAGATGCCCAGGAAAGCAAGCAGGTAGAATCCCCATTGCCGCCCACTGCTCCTCTCTTTCAGAAAAAATTGCGCCAGCAGGGCGGTGAAGAGGGGGCTGCTGTAATTCAGGGTGACGGAATCGGTGATCGGCAGAACCGTGAGGGTATAAAAAAAGGCCGAAAGCCCCAGGAAACCGAAAATCCCCCGCAGAATCAGCAGCTTTTTGTGGCTGCCCCAAAATCGCAAACGCTTTCGCCGGAGCATCGCCGCGGTGATGGCGAAAACTACCAGGCTGCGCGCCAGCACCAGTTCCTGGGGCGGCAAGTGCGCGCCGCCGGCTTTCACTAAGATCGACATCAGGCTGAAGAAAAACGACGCCAGGATCATATATATGGCGCCGCGGGAAAATCGTCCCATCCGGTTCCTTTCCAGAAACGAAGCGGCTAATATAAGGCCTCCGGCGAAGAAGGGGAATAGAATTGTTGAATCGGCGGGGTCGCCGCCGGAGCCCGGCAAGCGCAGATAAAATCCATTTCTTTCCGAAGCGCACTTTGCTTAAGTTTGTTGCTTCTCAAGAACAAATGGAGACGAAGAAACAATTTACCAGGCTTACGGAGGCTGTATGAAACACATTCTGGTGCTCGGGGCGGGGCAAAGCGCCCCTTACCTGATCAACTTCCTGCTGGAAAACGCCCCTCAACACGACTGGTTCGTGACCATCGGGGACCGGGATTTAGCCCAGGCGCAGAAGGCGCTGAAAAATCATCCTCACGGAGCGGCGGTGCAGTTCGATATCAACGATGCCGCGCTGCGTTCAACCCTGTTTGAAAAAGTGGATATCGTGGTGAACATGCTCTCCCCGGTATTCCAATACCTGATCGCCCTGGAATGCCTGAAC
>WYBG01000092.1 GCA_011526015.1 Deltaproteobacteria bacterium
CTTATAAAGTTGTTTCCCAAAAAGATGCCACGCTTCGGGAAGGCGAATTTTTCGAGTGCCGGGTCGAAAATACCTCTAAAGAAAATCTGTATATCTCTATTCTGGACATCTCTACCGACGGCAGCGTTGCGCTGATCTATCCCCACCCGGAGGGGGCCAGCGAGCTTCTCAAGGCCGATTCCTTCCTGGTGCGGCGCTTCGAAACCTACGTTCCCGAGGGCCGGGAATCGGTGAAAGACATTATCAAAGTATTCGCCACCCGGGAGCCGGCCGATTTCCGGGTCTTGACCCAGCCGCCGGTGCGGGGCGGGGTGGGGGTGGATCAAACCTCCGCGGACAACCCCCTGGGAAAACTGTTAGACCAGGCGGCGTTAGGCGCTACTCGCGGCGCCCGGCCGGCGGCGGTGGATTTGAGCTCCTGGGAAACGGCCATGCGGGTTTTTGAGGTGGTAAAGGCGAATTGAGGGTTGGAAATTGATGGTTGGATGGTTAAATGGTTGAAGGGTGAGGCAATCCAACCATTTAACCATCCAGCCATCCAACCATTTAGTTATTTGCCCGCCGCTTCCGGGCGAAGGCCAGCACCTCCGCCGCGGAGCGGGTGTTGAGAACGTTTTCTTTGGCCAGCCAGCCTTTGCGGGCCGCGCCGAGGCCGTATTCCATGTCCCCAAACCCGGAAACGCGGTGGGCGTCGGGATTAACGGCTAACATCACCCCTTTTTCCAGCGCGTATTTGCAAAAACGCCAATCCAGGTCCAGGCGGCGGGGATTGGCGTTGATTTCGATGCAAACCCCCAACTCCGCCGCCGCGTCGATTACCGCGCGGTGGTTGAGGGGATACCCCTCCCGTTCTAAGAGCAGCCGCCCGGTGAGGTGCCCCAGGATGGTCACGTAGGGGTTGCGGATGGCCTTGAGAATCCGCTCCGTCGCCTCGGTTTCGGTCATATTCAGCTTGCTGTGCACGCTGACGATTACCAGATCGAAACTCGCCAGCACTTCGTCGGAAAAATCCAGCCTCCCGTCGGCCAAAATATCACACTCGATGCTCTTGAGAATGCGGAAACCTTGCAGTTCCGCATTCAGCCGCTCGATCTCTTCCTGCTGCCGGCGCACCCGCTCCTCGCTCAGCCCCCCGGCGTAGGCCGCGGCTTTGGAGTGGTCGGAAATGGCTAAATATTCGTAGCCTGACTTCTGGCAGGCGCGGGCCATCTCTTCCAGGGTGTTCACCCCGTCGCTCCAATCCGTGTGCACGTGGATGATCCCGCGGATATCTTGCGCTTCGATCAGTTTGGGCAGGCGGTTTTCCAACGCCGCTTCGATCTCCCCGTAATCTTCCCGCAGCTCCGGGGGAATGTAGGCCATGCCTAAGTTGCGGAAAATATCTGCTTCATCTTTGCAGGGAATATTCTCTTCCCCCCGGAACAACCCGTACTCGCTCACTTTCAGTCCCCGCTTAATGGCGTGCTGGCGCAGCGCCACGTTGTGCTCTTTGGAGCCGGTGAGGTGGTGCAGGGTGTAGGGGAACTCTTCATCGGAGACGATGCGCAGGTCCGCGTTCATCCCGTTTTTCAGGGTTACCGTGGATTTGGTCTCCCCTTTGGCGACCATTGCGGCAACCGCCGGGAGGGTGGTGAAGTAGTCCATGATCGCCGCCCGCTCCGCTTCCGCCGCGCTGGCCACCAGGTCGATGTCTTTTACGATCTCTTTCCGGCGCCGCAGGCTGCCGGCGATCTCGCAGCGGATCACCCCGGGGAATTTTTTCAGCGCCTGGTGCAGCGCCTGCGCTTCCGGGCGGGCTTCCGAAATCAAATACTGGCCCTGGTATTTTTTCAGCATTTCCAGGCCCTGGAGAATTTTCTCCTGGCTTTTCGCGCCGAATCCCTTCAGGCCGGAGATTTTATCCGCTTTGCAGGCCGCTTCTAACGCCTCCACGCTGCTGATTCCCAATTCATCCCAAACCGCTTTGATTTTTTTGGGGCCCATCCCGGGAACCCTGGCCATTTCCAACAGCCCCGCGGGAAGGGAATCTTTCAATTTCCGGTATTCCGGCAGTTCCTCGCCGGTTAGCAGGGTTTGGATCTTTTTCGCCATGGCCTCGCCGATGCCCTTGACCTCCCGGATTTCCCCGCTCGCGACCAGTTCTTCCAGGCCGGCGGTCAGCCCTTCCAGGGCGCGGGCGGCGTTTTCGTGGGCGCGCACTTTGAAGATATTTTCGCCCTTGATCTCCAGAATCAGGGCCATTTCCCGTAATATCTGCGCAATCTGTTTTTTATCCATAGGGTTCACTTTTCCTGAAATTTGATTTCACCGGAGCCAAAACCCCCGGCCGGTTTCCATGGGGTGAACCGAAAATAACCACAATCCGCCCTTAAAACAACCGCTTTGCAGTAGGCAGTAGGCAATTAGTCAGTAAGCAATCTTATGATTATCCCATACTCCTGCCCCTGCATCCCGGCCACCCGGGATTGCACTCCTGCTTATTGCAACTGCCTGCTCCACTCCTGCCCACTTCAGAGTCAAAAAAATGGCCGCAGGAATTTTCTCCCCGTGAAATCAGGCTAAATTATGGTTACATTCCCCCCGGTTCAGCAACAGGGGGAGATTTATCATGGCCAAGAAGTTTTATTCATTCTGCCGGCAGGCCGGGGTGATCCTAACTTTGGGGGCGAGCGGCGTTTTTGCCCAACACCCGCCGCTTCAGCCCGTTAACCTGCGTTTTATGGACAGCAACACCGGCTACGCGCTTCAACCGCAAGAGTTGCTGGTTTACGATCCGGCGGCGAACCGCGTTGTAGCGTCTCCGGCGCCGGGACAGGTAACGCCGGAGGGCAACGCCTCGCTCTCCCTGCCGCCGGGAAATTATATGCTGGAGGCCGGGGCGGCGGGGTATGCCTCGATTTCCGCCCGCCTGGTCGTGGGGGAGGAGATGCCAACCCAAATCCGTTTATTCTTAGACCCACTTTATCCCCCGGCGGAATTGGAGCCGGTTCGCATTCGCTTGCTTCAGCGCCCGGACGCCACCCTGATTTGCGGGTTTGTGGTGGACGATCACAGCGGCCGGCCGCTGGAAGGAGTGCGGATTCATTCCCCGGAAAATTCCCTGCCGGCAACGAGCGGCGGGAACGGCTACTTTCAATTGTACCTTCCGGCTGAGGAAGTTGCCGGAAGCCTGCGCTTCGAGAAAGCGGGTTACCTCGCCGAAGAGCGCGCCGGCATCGAGTTATGGCCCGGGGGCGACTGGCAGTACCGCATCCGGCTTTCTGCCGGGCAGGGAACCCGGGTGGTGAAGGAGGGAAAACAGGATCGCGCCCCTGCCGGGCATTCGCGAAATGCCGGCGGCGATGAACCCTGCGAAGATTGCGATTCACCCCCGCAGCGTTCCGCCGGGGAGCAGAGCCTTCCCTTTCAATCGCCGGGAACCGATGCCGGCGTATTCCCCACCCCGGCGCTGTTGCCCAATTCCATCCGGGTGGGCCGGAACTGCCCCAGCGCCACGACCTGCACTTCGGTGGAAGTTTACACCGTGCAGACCTATTGTAAATATGTTTTACCGGCGGAGTGGTTCTCCTGCTGGGGATCGCTCAGCAACGGGATGAATTCCCTCCAGGCCGGGGCGGTGGCGATTCGCAGCTACGGGGTCTGGCACGTGTATAATCCGCTTACCGCAAACTACGATATTTGCGATAACACCTTCTGCCAGTTTTTCGGAAGTTCCCAAACCAGCAACGGCAACGCCGCGGTCGATGCCACGGAGCGCTACGTTCTGGCCACTGCCGGCAACGCGATTACCCGCTCCGAATACTCTGCGGAGAACAATAACAAAGGCTGCGGGGACGGCTGGAGCGGCACCGGAACCACCTGGCCGTGTATTTGGGACCCGGTTTGCAGCGGCATTGCCTCCAACGGCCACGGGCGGGGCATGTGCCAGTGGGGTTCGGCGCGCTGGGCGAACGGCACCAAAATCGTGCTTCCCAATGCTTGCGTTGCCGGGGTTCCCCATGGCTACGGCACTAAAACCTGGCAGGAAATTCTAACTCATTACTACCCGGATTATCAACTGATCGAGGGTTACACCGCTTCAATCGTCAGCGCCGCGGCGATTCCTTCCACGGTCAGCCCCGGGCAGACCTTTTCCATTCAATATACTATTCAGGCCGCGCCGGCCATGAGCTTGATGTTGGGCGCCTCGGTGCGGCCCTCCGCGGGGGGCAACTGGATCGACGACCCGGCCAATGACCGTAAATTGAGCGTGAACGCCGGGAGCAGCAGCGTCTTCCGCAACTTCACCCTGCCCGGCAATGCCCCGCTCGGGAGTTATGATATGTGGCTGGCGCTGTGGTATGACGTGAACGGGAACAACCAGATCAACGCCGGGGATTTTGTGTTCGACAGCAAACGCTTCAACCAGGCCTTTTCCGTGGGACCCAACGCCGTTGAACCGCTGGCCGGCGCGATTCCCACGGACTACTTCCTCGGCCAGAATTATCCCAATCCCTTCAATCCCATCACCTCTATCGAATTTTCCCTGCCCCGGGCCGGCCGGACGGTATTGAAAGTGTATGATCCCCTGGGGCAGGAAATCGCCAGCCTGGTGGACGGGACGCTGCCGGCGGGGCATTATCGAACAGAATGGGATGCCGGGGATTTTCCCGCGGGAGTGTATTTTTACCGGCTGAAGGTTTTCGAGAGAGGAACAGACTATCGGGAAACTAAAAAGTTGGTTTTGGTTAGATAAAAAACGCAATTTTTATGGTGCGATTGTGAAAGAGTAGCGTTTTTATTGGGCTTCAAGTTGAATAAGCAGCTCGGCTGCTTCAAATAGTTGATCCACGCGAAGGCGCTTTAATTCTGCCCGGAGCAGTTCTTCCAGTACCTCGGACTTCAGCAAGCCCCGGGCTTCTGCTTCACGCGCCAATGAATCCGGAAGCATAAGTTTAAGGCGAATAGTTTTTTTTAATCTTTGTTGTTGGCACTCTGGCGATCCTCTCCGATTTTTTTGAATTTGCCCTAAGTCATTAGTTTTGCGTTTTTTACGCCAACGGCGTTACACATCACAGCCCAGGGTTCTCCCGGCTTTCGGGGAGAACCCTGGGTATAAAAACACACCTAAACCGATAAAACCCTGAAAGGGTTTCAC
>WYBG01000575.1 GCA_011526015.1 Deltaproteobacteria bacterium
GGTAATCGCGGATTTCATCTGCGCTCAGGTCATCCACGTAGGCTTTGCCGGCCTCGATCAGTTGAATCGCCCACTCATAAAGCTGCTGGAAATAGTCCGAGGCGTAATAAAGGCGGTCCTGCCAGTCAAAGCCCAGCCAGCGCACGTTTTCGATGATGGCGTCGATGTATTCCTGCTCTTCTTTGATGGGATTGGTATCATCGAAGCGCAAGTTGCACAGCCCGCCGTATTCCTGCGCCAGCCCGAAATTCAGGCAGATGGATTTGGCGTGGCCGATGTGCAAATAACCGTTCGGCTCCGGCGGGAAACGGGTGTGCACCCGCCCGCCGTATTTGTTGGTCTCCAGGTCTTTATCAATGATAGCCCGGATAAAATTAGTCGGGGCAGAGGAATTCGCCGGCGCCTTTTTCACCGTTGCGCTGTTTCCGGCGGTTTCTTCTTTGAGGTCTTCCGTTTTCATAACCGCATTCCTTTGTTTTGAGCATCTCTCCCAAATAATTCGATTATACTATCGACCGGATGTAATGCCGCTTAATCGCTGTGAACAAATGTTCTCCGCGGTCGATCACACTATCTTTAAATGGCTTCAATAATACACAAAGATGCAGTTTGAAACAAGGGGGAAAGCGGGAAAAACCGGCATGGGCAGATTGATCTTTGAACCACGAATTTCACAAATTTACACGAATTATATTCGTGTAATTCAGGGTTCATTTTTGAATCTGCGCCAGGTTGGAAAGAAGTTGGGTAATAATGCGAATTGCCATGTGTTTAAATGGGGGGCAGAGCCGGGGATTTCACTCCGGTTTCTTTTCAGCACCGGATTTACCCCCCGCTCCTAATAGAACTCCCATCACCATACCGTAGGCGGTGCTGATGTAGGGACTGCTGGTAATGGGGCAAGTTCCGGTGTTGCAACCGATAAAGTAGTAGTATCCGAATCCCAGCAGCGCTCCGGCAAGGCCAAAGAGGGCGGGTTTGAAGAGGATTTTCTTCCAGTTTTGTTTCAAGTTCATTGTTGCATAACTCCTGTTCTCAGCCCGGCTCAGGGCGGGCCTCATCAATCTGAGATTACGATGATTTGCCGATTCGTTTATTCAATTCCGCGACGATCTCCGTGACATTTTGGATTCCCTTGATCTTTGCGTTTTCCGCAATGCTGCCCCACACCGGCTCTCCGCAGGCGATACACTTGATGCCGAATTCGCTGAGCGGGCGCACCAGTTCCGGAAATTCCGTTACGATCTCTTCAATCGGGGTTTCGGGGGTAATTTTCGCCATCGCCATACTCATCCTCGATCACTTCTCTACCGGGTATCCTTTATTATTCCATTCCACCATCCCGCCCTTGACGGCCGCCAGATTCGTGAACCCCCGGGAGCGCAAATATTCCGCGGCTTTGCCGCTGCGATTCACGGTGCGGCATATCAAGATAACCGGTTGATTTTTCAGGGAATCGATTTGGGAGGCCCAGGTGTGCATTTCCTGCACCGGCTTCAACTGCGCGCCGGAAATATGCCCCAGCGGGCCGGTGAATTCTTCCTGGGTGCGAACGTCGATAACAATCGCGCCAGGCTGGTTTTGAAGGATTTGATAAACTTCCTCAACCGATAAGTGTCGAACCGCGGGAGCGTTTTGGGCGAGGCTGTCGGGGGAGTTCTGCGCTTCGCTGCACCCCCACCCTCCGAAGGCAGCGAGGGCTAATATGAAGCAAATAAATCGGCAGGCCAGAAATCTTCTCATTTTTATAGCTTCTCCTGTATTAAATTTTTCATTCCCGGGGGTATAAAATTTTTCCGCCGGGCGAAGTTATAGATGCCCGCGGCCGCGGGAAGGTTACAACCGCTTGCGGAGTTGAATTTTATTTTCCGTTCCGTTGAGCAACCGTTTGACGTTGGAGCGATGAGTGTAAAGAATCAACGCCGGGATGAACATGCTGAAGAGCAGCAATTGCCCGGGGACCTGCCCCGCCAGGATAAATCTCTGCACCAATAACACCACCGGCAGGGTCAGCGAGGCAAGAATAGAACCGAGCGAGACGAAACGACTGAGGGCGACTGTTGCCACAAAAACGCCCAGGCAGATGAGCACCGCCAACGGCGCCAGGCCGATCACCATCCCCGCGCCGGTTCCCACCCCTTTGCCGCCTTTGAACCCGGCAAAAATGGTCCAGATGTGCCCGAACACTGCGCTCAACCCGGAGAGAATCTGAAAATTGACCGTGTCCCAGCCCAGGCCGGTTTGCGCGCCTAACTGGGCGAACCAAACCGTGGGAATCAGCCCTTTCAGCATGTCGATCAGCAAGACAATCACCCCGGTTTTCCACCCCAACACCCGGAAGACGTTGGTTGCCCCGGCGTTGCCGCTGCCCTCTTTACGAATATCGAAATCCTTCCCCCGCAGCAGCTTTCCGGCAATGATGCTGGTGGGAATGGAGCCGATGAGGTAGCTTACAATAATCATTCCTAAAAAATAGATCATAAATGTTCCTCATTTCATGCCTTGAATTTGATCAAGTCTTTTTCAATTGCCTCGTAAATTTTATCGAGTTCCTCTTGTATTTCGATGGTCTTCGCAATAGAGGTTACGATCCGGCAATACTGCCGCGGGTCGTCCATAATCCGGCCTTTGCGGTCCTTCAAAAATTTGTGGAGCACCTGGTACCCGCCGATGTGGTATTGCCAGACTTCCGGGGCAATGCCCTCGAAATATTTCTCGTTGTTGATATGAA
>WYBG01000576.1 GCA_011526015.1 Deltaproteobacteria bacterium
ACATCGATGTCCGGATTGCCGGTCCACCACTCGTCAATATAAACCACGTTGCCGGCAACGCCGGAGGCTTCGGCCATCATACCCACCACGTTCACCGCGGTGGTGTCGAAATTGGTGGTGCCGTCCTGGTACACAAAATCGCGCAGCGGGTAAGCGTATTCGTGCCACTGGTCATCGGCGATGGGGGTAAAGACCAGGCCGACTTTGCCGTCAGCCCCGGATTCAAACTGAATTCGCAAGGCTCCCGTGGCCGGCTGCGCCTTCATCTTGAATTTCACCGAATCCGTCATCCAGCCGCCTACCATGTTCTGGGTGGGATTCACATTGAATCCGTACCCGGTCCACCCGTTGCCCCACTCATTTCCCTGGGTCCACCGCAGGGCATTGGTTCCCGGGATATAGCCGGCGCCTTCTTCCACGATAACCGTCGATTGTCCCCAGACCCAGGGCGTGCCTAATTGAGCCGGGATAGTCATTCCATTGAAAATGATAAACGGAACGGCGCGAGAGCCGAAGCGGGTGAAACTGTCAAAAGAAACCTTAACGGAGTCGGCCGGTAAGTTCGTGCCCGCGGTGTAACCGCTTACCACGGCGGAGAGATTGTAGCCGATAATTTTGTCGCGATCCAGTTCATGGTTATTGTAGGTGCCGCCGCCCCAACTGGTCGGGAACAGAATGAAACCGGAGTCATTGGGAACTAAATTGCCAGCAGTGTTTTGCGGTCTTTCATAGAAGGGAATCTTTAACTCGAACCAATCGGTCTGGGCATCAAGAACCACGGCGTTTTCATAAATATATTCTTCGATGTCATCCGTGGGATTGGGCCGGTCGGCAATGTGAATGCGGAATACCATGTATTCCGGGTGGGTGGGCGCCTGGGTAATCTTCATCCAGATGCTGAAGGAGTCGCTGACTTCCCAGTTCAATACATCGGTGCTATCGGTACGGTAGATCATATTGGCCCAACTTCCCCACTCGTGAAATGAGCCAATCACATAATTGACATCGAGAGCGCCGGTACCCTCGACATAGTCAATGTGGTCGTCTTCCGAGCTGATATAACTGGGCGGCCCTTCGACGTTGAAGATATACACCCCATTTGCGGCCGAGCTGTCAAAATTGTCAATGGTATAGGTTTGGGCGCTCAGGAACACGCTGAAGACGGCTAACATTACAACTGATAGCAAACATATCTTCATAGTAACAGACCTCCTGTTTTTGTTTGAATGAAACCACTAAAAACTTGATGAGTTATCCCTCTTACCCATTATTGCTCCATCCAGGTATATCTTCACATATATACCTCCTTTCATATTTAATAGAAACGCTCCCGGTAAGCGAAGCCGGCGGGTTTCTCGCGGATTATCTTATCCGGTTCCGGTATGCGGGCTTCGAATAGCGCGGTGTCAACGCGAACCGCATAGACGGCGCGTAAACTATCGGCGGCTATAATTCGCTGCCGGGTAAGCTTGTAATCCAGGATGAGGCCGCGAACGGCGTCCTCATCTAACTTGCCGCCAAAGCGTTTATTGACGGTCTCGAAATTTCCCTTATGCTTGAACTCTTGCACTTCGGCATCGGTGACGGTAAGCTTCTCGCGGAGCTTTTTGATGTAATACCGCGCCAGAACTTCATCGCATTGCGCTTCCGCTTCATACCGCACTTCCGGGGATTTATCCAGCCCCTGCCGGTAAGCTTCCTGCGCCAGGTAATGATTGCGCACCGTAACGGCAATCGCCTTTTTAAGCTGCGGGGCCATGTTCACCTGCGGCCGCATGGGCGCGGGCGTATCCCAGAGCTTGCGCAGGAACTCCTCCACGGTGAATTGCCCGTCTTTGAAAGTCACCAACACTTCACCGGACATATCTTGCAAATTGGCCTGGGTGGTCTGCAATTCGCTGTTGCTTACATAGATGGGAAAGGGCTGGTCGGAGCTTTTATTGTTAATAATTTGAGAAAATTGTTCCGTCAGGGCGTGGAAGGCCGGCGGATTTATTTTTACTTCCTGATCTCTTAACATCTTATAAATGTACTCATCCGATATCTTGCGGGCCCGGCGCTCGAAAATGACTTTCCGGATTTTGCTTTTGCTCTCCGCAAAATCCATCTCGGACATGAATTTATCCGCCTCCCCGTCGATGAGTTTAACCACCATGTAGCCGTTATCAATCTTGATGGGTTTGCTCACTTCGCCGGACTGCATGTCAAAAACCA
This sequence comes from Deltaproteobacteria bacterium, assembly GCA_011526015.1. GTDB lineage: Bacteria > Calditrichota > Calditrichia > RBG-13-44-9 > J075 > JABWBP01. The sequence goes on from WYBG01000576.1 coordinate 2,215, forward strand.
CTTCTTCTAATTCGGAAGCCATATCGCCGTAAGAGAACATCGGCGAAACGCCTTTTTGTTCGTCTAAGGGTGATGCCAGTTGAATATTTTCAAGCGGGGTGGTTTTTAATTGCGCCAGGTAGATTGCGGCGCGTTCCGCCTGCGGGGTATAAACAAATTCAAATTGGACTCTTTTTTTGGAGCGCCGGTAGGCGGTGCGGTAATCCTCCTCGGAAATTTTTACCCCGGAAGCCACTTCTTGCCGGTAAAGCTCCTTAATCATCTCTTTTCCCTTGATCGCTGTCAGCAATCCGGCAATTGATTTATCCTTATCCAGCCCGTTCGCAATGGCTTCCCGGGCAAAAAGTTTTTGTTCGATCAGAAAATCCAACTGGTTTTGGTAGGCTTCCCTTTGGGTTAATCCCCTACCCCACTTTGGTTCCAGTTGAAAACTGCGCCGGAGCAGCCGCCAGTCAATAGAGCGATCCCCGACCGTTGCGATAACCTCTTCGCGGGGTTCCTGCGGTCTTGAACAACCCGGGTTCAGCGAAAAGAGCAAAGCGATTATTGCCAAAATTTCTAAGAATCGATGCTTGAAGCTCACGTTGGTACCTTATTATAGGCTTTCAGAAAATATTTTTGGAGTGGCTTATAGGAGTAATGGATGAATGGATTGATGGAGTATTGGATCATCCATTCATCCATCAATCCAACACTCCAATACTCCAATACTCCATGCTCTCTCTCCTACAATCTTTTTCTTAAACACTGTAATTCTACAGCCTCAATTTCTCTTTTTTTCAGTCCCAACCCAATGACATCCATCAGCATCAGACATGATTTTTATCATGTTTAAAAGAAGATTCCCCACAGACCGATCAACACTACCAGGAGAGTGGCGGAAAGCACCCGGCTGGCCCTGTTCCGGCGAAGGCCGGAAGCGAAAAACTCACCCTTTTTTACTGCAAAACTGTACTCGCCCCGGGAGAGGATGTATTCTTTGATTTTGGGGAAATAGGGGGCCTTACCGAAAACGCTGACAACCACCATAATCAGCAGCGAGACGCCGAACAGTAAGATCGCGAAATGCAAAAAATTGATAGAAATGAACCAGCTTATGATCGGCGATTCAAAGAGCCAGGTCTGGTTTAACCATTCCAGCGCCAATCGCAAAGCGCCTAAAAATCCCCCAATGGTCAATGCCCAGATAGCGCCTGTGCCGTTGACCCGTTTCCAGAAAACGCCTAATAAAAAAACCGCGGCGATGGGAGGGCTTATATAAGCCTGGATACTTTGCAGGTGGATGTAGATGTGAGAATTGAGAAGTTTGACCAGCGGTATCCAAAGAATACCGATGACCACCATGGCGGTGGTGGCTAAATGCCCGGCCAGCGCCAGTTCTTTTTCCGGGGCGTTGGGGCGGAAATAGCGGTAAAAATCCATGGTAAAAAGTGTGGAAGTGCTGATAAAGCAGGCGGCAAGGGAGGACATCAACGCCGCCAGCACCCCGGCCAGCACCAATCCTTTTAAACCGGCGGGCAGCAGGGAACCGGTCAGCAGCGAGGAGTAAGCTTCGTCCCCTTTAATGCCGGGGTATAATGCGGCGGCTATCAATCCCGGCAGCACCAGGATAAACATCGGCAAAATTTTCAGGAAGCCGGTCAACAGGGCGCCGCTGCGGGCGGCCTGTTCATCCCGGGCGCACAATAATCGCTGCACGATGTATTGATCAGTGCACCAGTACCACACCGCTAAAACCGGGGCGCCGAAGATGATCCCGGTCCAGGGGAAATCGGGGTCGGAAACCGGTTTGAAAACGGAGAAGTAATCGGGGGGAAGTTTGGCTTGCAGGCCGGGTAAACCGCCGGCTTCATTTAACCCGAACACGGTTAAAACAACCGCGCCGCCGATCAAAAAAACCGCCTGGATCACCGAGGTATAAACGACCGCCCTCATTCCCCCGATAATGGTATAAACCCCGGTAATTACCACCACTACCACTGCCGAGGTGTACATATCCCATCCCAATGCGGCTTTCAGGAGCAGCCCGCCCGCAAAAAGACTGACGGAAATTTTGGTGAGAATATAAGCGATGATGGAGACGCTGCTGAGATACATCCTGCTGGCGGTATTAAAACGTTTTCCGAAAAATTCCGGTACCGTAAAAATTTTGGTTCTTAAAAAGAGGGGGGCAAAGAACCAGCCCAGGAGCATCAGGAAGGGGATCGCCAGCCATTCGATGTTCCCGACCGCCAGGCCCCTGCTGGCGCCATACCCGGCCAGGCCAACAAAATGCTCGCTGGAAATGTTGGTGGCAAATAAGGAGAGGCCAATCGCCACCCAGCCCAAACTGCGCCCGGCTAAAAAATAATTTTCGGCGCTGTCTTTTTTGCGCAGGGCGTAATAAAAACCCACCATCATCACCACGATGAAATACAGGGCTATAACCAGAATATCTAATGACGCCATCGCCTTCACACCTGCGTACCTCCAAATGGTACCGCCATTATTACAGAGAATGTGCCAGGTAAGATTGAACAGGGGCAATCGCCTGTATTTACAAAACTTATGGAGGTTATGAAATTGGGAAAGGCGAGGGGAAGTTATTAAAGTAATAAAGGGGGAGTTATTATTTTGATAATTCCGGCGGGGAATTTATTGAGGGTTGTGCATGACCGCAGATTTTTGTGTTTTAGCTTTCAGCGATCAGCTATCAGCAGTCAGCTTTAAAGATTAAATATGGAATTGAGGGGCGCAGAGTAAATTGGACAAAGGGTGAAATTCAGAAAGGCTCTCCCTTATTTATTGGTTCTACCGGAAAGTTTGTGGATAGATTCAGCAAGCGTATGTGTTTAACCCCTTTCGGGGTTACAGCCTTAATCTGCTTATTTGACTACCAATGTTCAATCCCATCGGGATTGTTCTACGAAAAACATATGATTAGAACACCGAAGGTGTTCAACTTTTGTAGCAAACCCGTGACCATTCCAATCCTTAGAACACCGGAGGTGTTCAACATTACCCACAACGTTTCCAGTAGAACCCATTTATTTAAGAAAAACTGCCTTCTTAACATGTGGTGCCTGAGCGCCGGTCTTGATGGCAAAGAAATAAACCCCGCTGCTCAATCCGCCGGCATCGAAGCGGTAAAGATGGGCGCCGGCGGGTTGATATTCGCTCATCAACCGTTTGACCAAGCGCCCTTGAATATCGTACAGTTCGATTTCCACATTTTCCGCTCGCTGGAGACTATATTCAATGGTGGCGGCGGGATTAAAGGGATTGGGGTAAATAGACCACTCGAAACCAGCCGGTATGGCAGGCGGCGTTTCGGTAATAGCGGTGGGCGCGGCTGTAATCTTGATGCCGCTGATCACCGGATCGCCAACAACGCCCTGGAAATACAATTCCAGAACGCCGTCACTTACTTGCAGGCTTTCGATAGTTTTCTCCACCGCCGTATTCATGTTCAGCCCGGCTTCCCCGAAAATATTGAGGTTTTCAATTACCAACTGCCCTTCGGCATACACGTTAAAAATCCGCGAACTCGGAGAGTTGAACTGGGTTTCAGCAAACATCAATGTTACATCGTACTGCCCCTCCGGCAGGCGAACCTGGTAAAAAGTAGGATCGCGAAGCTCGGCGCGATACACCTCGTCTTCCTCGGTATTGTTAATCTGGAGCGTTGGAGAGTGGTTTATGACGCTTCCACCGGTGTAGCCGTATTCCAGGGCATGAGTCCACACCTGGTCTTCCAGGTAATTCTGCCAGGTGCTTCCGGCAATGTTGATATGAACCGGGAATTGCAGGGGCCTTATGGTGATGATTACCGCGGTGTTCATGGTGTTGGGGGGCTGCGCCAGATCTTTAATGCCGGAAACGATCAGGTTGTAGGGAACATTCGGGTCGAGATTTTCAACATCGAGGCGAACGGTGCGGTTATCATTTAACAACGTGGCGTTGGTAATGTTGAGTGGGGGAAGAATATAATTGGCGGCATTCTCAGCGCTGGCCGGATCCAACGCTTCGGAGAAAAAAACTTTGACGTGATCGCTGTAGGCCCTGGCCCAGACCAGGTAGGGCGGGGTATTGTCCGTATCCTCCACCGGGTCGCCGCTGTAGCCGATATTCACCGCATCGGTAAGGCAGAGGATCAGGTAGCCGTCCTGGAACACGGCATTCTGGGGAATCAGGTCGCAGTTATTGCCATTCCAGGTGTGGTTTCCCTTACTCCAGCGTCCCTGGTTCCAGAGGTTAAAATCATCCGTCCATTGCAGGGTGAAGTTGTTGTTCGAGCCGGGAGTGTATTCGTAATATTTTACCCAGTCGTAGTAAGCATACACCGGGAGGATTGCGGGGTCAAAATTACCTACCCAACCTGGGTTATCGGGCAGCCAGATATTCATCATATTTTTTTGGGCATAAAACAACTGCTGCACGTGGGAAGCGGTTTCCCGGTAAATCTCGAACCCATCCACCTGCCAGGCCACGTAATCGGGCGTCCACTCGATGGCATACACATGGAACGCCTGGTGGGGATTAAACTTCACCGCCTGTTCCACTACATGATTGACCTGTCCCTGGGTGATGATGTTATACTGCACTTCATCGGAATACCGCCCCAGAATTTCGATATCGATCTCGTTCCATTGCGCCGGAATATTAGGAGTGTCGTGATAAGTAAAAAAGGAGGAGAGCAGCCCGCTGCCGGCGGCAGATTTCATCCGCACCTCAAAGCGCCCGTACAAGAAAGATTCGTTGGTGCGCAGTTCCGCCCCTTTGTACGGCTTGGCAGAGAGATTGCCGAGCATTCCCAATAGAATGATAACGACCGTTACAAAAAAATACTTTATCATTGAACACCTTTTTCCATTTTCTGTATTTACTACCGTGCACTTTTTGATTTTTCTGCTCAAAGAGTGTCATTCCCGCATGTTTTTAGCGGGAATCCACCCTACTGAACCAGCTTGGATGCCCGATTAAAGCATTCGGGCATGACAAATTCGATAAAATTGCTTCGCTCTTATCCGGGATTGCCGGTGCAGTGCAAAGCTGAAGCTTTGCACTCCGATCATAAGTTATTTCACCAAAATCAACTTTTGGGTGTCAATAAAATTACCAGCCTTAAGACGGTAGTAATAAACGCCCCCGGCGAGGTGTGCGGCGTCCCAGCGAATTTCATGCTCGCCGGCAACCTGGTTGGCCTTCAACACCGTTTCCACCTTTTCTCCAATGGCATTATAAATTTCCAGGCGAACGTCACCCGCTTTTGCGAGCGAGTAGCGGAAAGTGGTTTCCGGGTTAAAGGGATTGGGATAGTTCTGCTCCAGGCGATAATTCAGGGGCTGCCCGCTGTTTTCATCCTCAATTCCCTGCGCGGTCAAAAAAAAAGTGAGGCGGTTCAGATTAAACCCGCCCTGGATGATGAAAATCGTCAGTTGATGGGTTCCGGCGGATAGCTGGATATTATCCGCCTGCACCGTGCTCCAATTCTGCCAGCCGCCGGTACCGGCGACATCGATCACCCCGCTTGCCGCCTGGCCATCCTGTAATAGCGCAAATTTTCCGCCGCCGCCCTGGCTGGCCACCCTGGCAAACATGCTGTAATAGCCGTTGGCCTGGATATTCACGGTGTAGGTCAGCTTCTCGCCCGGCTCTATCCATCCGACATTGTATTCGTATCCCTGAGAATCCTGAGAGCGTTCGATATCCACCCCATCGTTGCGGTACTGCCAGCCGTTGTTCCAGGTAGCGCCGCCGGGGCCGGCGGTGTTTTTGTAATCCGCATCGGTATATGCGACGCCATTAGTGCCGTAATCATAATGCGCCGCGTTGATGACCCCCGGAACATTCAGGGTCACAAAGGGCTTTGGCTGGGTTCCGAAATCGTTATCCGTCAACGCCCGGATCACGCCCAAACGGTATTCGCAATTTTCGATCTTCAGCGCCTCGGCCATTTGCAGCAGGGCGTTAGTGGCAAAACTGACCGAGGGCTGGCCCCCCTGCCCGTTCCAGTAATTCAAAACCGTTTGATAATCCGCGGGAATGATGGCCGAGAGCGGGCTGGTAATGGTCGCCAATTTTTTATGCGCCCACCAGTTCCACCCGATGTTGTTCTGCTCCAATATCTGCACCGTCTCGTAAAACCAGGGATTGGAATTCTCTCCCGTCTCGCCTAACCACAGGGGAACATTGTGCTGGCTGCGGATATTCAAATACCCCTGAATGGTGCCAACTGTCGTTTCATTCCAGTATTTGTGGAAACTGTACACCATGTTATTATCCCAGGGCGGGGTGAGAAGGTCAAAATTAGTAGCGTACCAGTTTCCTTCGATAAAAATGATGTGATTGTTATCCACCTGGCGGATGGTGTCGGTCAGGTTAACGTAGAAATCCCGCAGCACCTGGTTGCTGTAGCCATCCGGTAGCACCGGCTCGTTCAGCAGGTCGTATCCGCCGATGCGGGTATCGTTGGCGTAGCGGGTAGCAATTTCTTTCCAGATGGCGATGGTGATGGGCTGGTAGGTAGATGGCTCGGTCCACAAACGCGCCTCGATGCCGTCGCTGTCGCTGATATTATCTTTATTCTGGCCGCCCGGGGCGCAGTGCATATCGAGGATCAGGTAGAGGTTATTCTGCTCGCACCAGTTCAGCAAGGTATCCAGCAGGGCAAACCCCTCTTCCCGGAAGGTGCCGTTTCCGGTATTGTAAAACACTTTATAATGAAAGGGCAGGCGGATGGAATTAAATCCCCACTGGGCGATCTGCTGAATATCCGCAGCCTTCACATAATTGGCTTCATACTGCGCATAAAACAGCTCGGTGTTTTGCGGGCCGATCAGGTTTTCGATCATGGTGCGAATGGAAGTGGGAGAGCCAAACCCCGGAATCTTCAGCATATAGCCCTCCGGCACCAGCCAGCCTCCCAGGCCGTATCCCCGCAGCATCACCGGAACCCCGTTGGCATTGACGATTTGCTGCCCCTGGGTTTTTAGAAACGCATGGCTGGTTTGGGTAAAAAAGAGCATTAAAAAAACGATCAATATTTTAGAAGTAGCCTTACGCATATTTTTTTCCTCTACCATTGAAATTGGTTGAAAAGAAGATTTAACCACGAATTTCGCGAATTACTGTTTAACCTCACCCATCCCCACCCCAACCCTCCCCTTCCCTCTCCTGTAGGAGAGGGAAGGGGAGGGTGGCGCGAAGCGCCGGGAGAGGTTGGGTGAGGTTAAAGGGGCGCTGAAACCGCGCATTCCCCGAAAATTCTCAAAAGTCAGGTGATAGTACAAATTAAAGCCATATAATTCGCGTAATTAGCGGTTTCATTGCCGATCACACAAACCTCCCTTAATGTTTTCCTTCAATAGCTTAACCCATACCCATAAGGAAACAGGGGATTATAGCCGGGATCGCCTACATTTATAGGAATTTGCGACATGGCCGCCGGCCAGGAATGGGATAATTTTCCGGTGGGGCTGTAATCCCCGAAAAGCACGTCCGCCACGCCCTGCCCTTCGCTGCCCGGCAGCCAGGCGGCAATAATCGCCTCAAAAATTCCCAGCACCGGGGTGATGATCATCGGCCGCCCGGAGACCAGGATCAGCACTATCGGCGTCCCGCTATTGTTGACGTTGGCGAGTGCGGTAACATCCTCGGAAGAAAGATTCAAATTGCTGCGGTCGCCCGCTCCTTCGGCGTAAGGCGTTTCGCCGACCACCACCACCGCCACGTCCGCCCCGGCGGCGCCGTTGCCGTCAATCGAATAGGTGACTTGTGTACCGGAAGAGACGGTATTTTGAATTGCCTGCAAGATGGTAGTTCCCACGGTGATATTCCCGCTGCTACCCTGCCAGCTAATCGTCCAGCCGCCGCACTGGTTACCGAGGTCGTTAGCGTTTTTCCCGGCCACGTGGATGCGGGCCAAATTTTTCGAAAGGGGCAGGATTTGATTGTCATTTTTCAGCAGCACCAGGGATTGGCGCACGCACTCCCGGGCGATCTGGCGATGCTCCGCAGAGCCGATGCTGCCGGTATAGCTGCGGTCGGTGTAGGGATTTTCAAACAGGCCCATCTTGAATTTGATCCGCAGGATGCGCCGCACCGCATCGTCGATACGCGAAACGGGAATGCGGTTCTGGTTGACCAAATTTCTTAGAGTGCTGATGAATTCGATAAAACGGGTTGGCACCATGATCATATCCAACCCGGCGTTGATGCTGGCCTCGATGTCGCTGGCATAATCCCCCGGCAACTGGTCGATGCCTGACCAGTCGGAGATGAGAAACCCCTCGAATCCCAGTTCACCCTTTAGCACATCCGTAAGCAGGTAATGGTTGCCGTGCATCTTCTGCCCGTTCCAACTGCTGAAGGAAACCATAATCGAACCAACCCCATCCTGAATGGCGGCAATATATCCCGGCAGGTGGATGCTACGCAGGGTTTGTTCATCCACTTCCGTATTTCCCTGGTCGTGGCCGCCGGTGGTGCCGCCGTCGCCTAAGAAATGCTTGGTGCAGGCCAGAATAGAGGCCGGTCCGCCCAACGCATTGCCCTGGAAACCGCGCACCGCCGCGGAACCGATCTGCTCCGCCAATTCCGGGGTTTCCCCGAATCCTTCGTAGGTGCGGCCCCAGCGTTCATCGCGCGGCACCGCGATGCAGGGGCCAAAGGTCCAATCAATGCCGGTGCCGGAAACTTCTTCAGCAGTGGCGCGGGCGGCCTGCTCCACCAAATCGGGATTGCCAGTGCAGCCCATACCGATATTGTGCGGGAAAATCGTTGCGCCGTAAACGTTATTATGGCCGTGAACTGCGTCAATTCCATAGATAATGGGAATTTTCAGGCGGGTGTTCAGGGCGGCGGACTGGAAACGGTCGTACATATCCGCCCACGCCGCGGGGGTATTGGGAGAGGGCGCGGAGCCCCCGCCGCTTAAAATCGAGCCTAAAAAATAGGTCTTTATATCGTTTTCGTTCCCTAAGGCATTGCGCTCCGCCTGGGCCATCTGCCCGATTTTCTCATCCAGGGTCATCCGAGAGAGCAAATCATCCACCCGCTCTTCAACCGGATAAGCGGGATTCTGGTAGATGGGTTGAGAGTCATCATCGTTGGTAACGGTATATTTGGTAGTTTTTTTACAGGAGATAGCCAATAAGGCCATTAACAGAAGGATAAACGCAGCAGTAAGTTTGCTTCTCATGGGACAACTTTCCATCGGTTACATTATTTTAAATCCGATCCCGACAGAAGCATAAACATCCCTGTTTATTTGTCGGGATGAAAACTTCCGGTTTTCAAATCCGCAATCCGAGATCCGAAATCCCCAATCGTTTATTCCGCTTTCTTATATACCCGCACGTATTCCACCACCATAGTCTGGGGAAATACCGTGCCGGGATCGGGATTGCCGGGCCAGTTTCCGCCCACGGCCACATTGAGGATTAAGTGAAACCGTTTGTCGAAAGGCGCGGGGTAGGTTCCGTTGGTAGTGTGCCAGGTCGTCTGGGTCTGGTAGTGTTTTCCGTCCACGTACCAGCGGAATTCGGTGGTATCCCACTCCAGGGTGAACAAATGGAAGGCATCATTGAAAGTGCCGGTTCCCGCCGGCAGCATATAGGAAGTACCGGTATGAACATTATTCGGCCATTGCCCGCCGTAATGCAGCGTGCCGTAAACCACCTGGGGCTGGTGTCCCAGCAATTCCATGATGTCGATCTCCCCGCTGGCAGCCCACCCGCCGTAGGCCCAATCCGTGGGCAGCATCCAGATGGCCGGCCACAATCCCTGGCCTTTGGGAAGTTTGGCCATAATATCGAAGCGGCCATATAACCAGTCGCCCTTGTTCGGGGTTCTCATGCGGGCAGAGGTGTATTCCCGGGTTCCCTCCGGGCCGGTGTAGGTCTCTTTGATCGCCTTAATCACCAGCTTGCCGTCGTCGATATAAGAATTTTCCGGGCGGGCGGTGTAGTACTGCAACTCGTTGTTGCCCCCTCCCTGGGCGTTGACCTCGTGCTCCCACTTTCCGAGGTCGATGGCGCTTTGGTCGAATTCATCGTTCCAGACCAGGGTCCAGCCGGGAAGATTGAGATCCGGAGGCTGCTGCTCTTCTTCCGGGCCCTGGCTGTCCTTGCTGCACCCGGAACAGTTAATCATCAATACGGTAAGGATGGTAAAAATCAGGATTGGAAGGAATTGCCGCGTTTTCATTTTCAAAGATCCCCTCTTCATGGTTTTTTGCAAACAATTAACAAAGGGTAAACTACAACAATTATACCACGCAGTAAAGCATTCTCTACCCGCAGTAAACAGGCAACTTTGGCGGGGTTTGTTATAAAAATGATAATTGGGGGGTTATTAATTTGATAATTTTTTAGCTGACCACGAATTCCCATAGTGAAAATTGGGTTTCAACCCAATAGCAGAGAGATATAATACCACGTAGTGGTTAAACATCATAGCCCAGGGTTCCTGCCTGTAAAGCATTCAGGCGGGAACCCTGGGAGAATGAGGTGACTAAGGGAAGCAGATAAAATTACTTCCCGATTTTAAGATATTGGCACAGTATTTGGTACAGCTTTATAATTCCATTTTGGTAACGGCCCATCAAATATGATCGGCATATTTTCCAGGAATTGCTGG
>WYBG01000093.1 GCA_011526015.1 Deltaproteobacteria bacterium
GGATCAAAACCAATGACGAAAGCCCCCGTTCCAGCGGGCTGCAAATTCCTACCCGCAACATCGACCAGGACTTTCTCCCCGATAACGAAAGCTCCATCTTTAGAGTAACTGCCAAGGCCGACGCCAATATCACCCAGCAGTTTAGATTGATCGGCAGCTTTAACGGCTCGTTCCGCGACGCCCGGGTGTACACCCACACCTACGCTAAAAACAACTCCTTCCACAACCCCCGGGTATCGGAAGACGTGTATAGCGGTTCGCTGAAGCTGACTCATACCGTCAATTCCAATACCTACTGGGATTTTACCGCCCGGGGCAAGTACACTTATTGGGATCGCATGGATGGATTCTGGAAAGACGACCTCTACGCCTATGGGGATAAAGAAAAGAACGCCGAAGTGGGGGTGTTCATCCAGGCCGACGGCAACCGGGTGCTTCCGGATGAAAACCAGATCTTCCATAGCTTTGGAAGGGTTTACAACGAATTCAGGAAGTATGAAATCGAGCAAATGGGAGGGGATTTGAACTTCACCACCCAGGTGGACAACCATCTATTAGAGATCGGCGGAACGCTGGATCTCAACAAGGTGCGGTTCTACCAAATTGCTCCCCTGGTGTTGGCGGTAGGGTATCCTACGGCGTCAAATGAGAGAGAAATTCAGTACTATAACAGCCTGGTTTCCTTTTACGGATATGACATGTTCGGCGATAAGATCGAAAGCGATCAGATGCGCTCGACCGTGGTCAATCCCGAAACCGGTGAAACCGATACCTTCGAGGAAGCCGGCCCGCCCAAACCGATCATTGCCGGCGCGTACATACAGGATAAGATTGAGCTTCTGGATTTTATTATCAACCTGGGAGCGCGCTGGGACTATTTCGACCCCCAATTCAAGCGCCTGAAAGACGTTTATGATCCGTTAGGCGCCGACAAAAGATTAAGCGAAGACGATTTTGAATCCATGCCCTCGGAGAGCTATATAAGCCCCCGGCTGGGATTTGCTTTCCCGGTGACCCAATTCACGGTTTTCCATGCTCAATACGGGATTTTCCGCCAGCCGCCGTTGTTGTTCGACCTCTATGATTCCTGGACAAACCTGGATGATATTGAAGTGATCGACGGCCAGGGGCAAAATAACGGCCACTTGAAATCCGAAAGCACCACCTCGTACGAGTTCGGTTTTAAGCAGCAATTCGGCAATACCGCCAGTTTGGATTTGACGGCCTATTACAAGAACATCAAAGGCCTGACCAATGTCGTCACCATTATAACCCCGGCGGGGAATAATTATATCACTACTGCGAACACCGACTTCGGAACCGTTAAAGGAATTGCCGCTTCTTTTAACCTGCGCAAGATCGGGCCATTGAGCGCTAAAATCGATTACACCCTGGCCCTGAACGAAGGAACCGGCTCCTCTTCCAACAGCTCTTTTACCGCCACCTTCCGTAATCAAAACTACGAAGTTCCCCTGGCCATCGCTCCCCTGGATTACGACCAGCGCCACACCTTGACCGCCAACCTGGACGTGCGCGCCGGAAAAGGGGAAGGGCCGAATGTGTTCGGTATTAAGCTTCTGGAAAATGCCGGGGCCAATTTCCTGATCTCCTATAACAGCGGGCGGCCCTATACCCCGGTAGAGTACTGGGACGCCACCACCGGGCAGACCTTGCAGGGGAATTTAACCGAATACGTCAATACCGCCTATGCCGAAGGCATCTTCCGGATCGATATGCGGATTGACAAAGCCTTCGACATCGGGCGCATTTCCCTGGTTCCCTACCTGTGGGTGCAAAACCTGCTCGACCGCGAGAACTTCAACGACGTATGGCGCTCCACCGGTAAGCCTGACAATACCGGTTTCCTGAATACCCCGGAAGGACAGGACCGGGCGGACCGCGGCGGGCCAAACTGGGTAGCGGATTATAAAGCCCTGGAACGCGACCCCACTAATTACGGAATTCCCCGCTTAGTGCAATTAGGGCTGAGACTAAAATTTTAATGCAACCTGCTGACCATAACTGTGAGGTCTGAACCATGCGATACAAGGTTTTTATATTCAGCTTAACCTTAGTTTTCCTGGCGCTGCTGGTGAACGTGAACGCCAGGGAAAGAGAAGGCGCTCAACAAAGCTTTCCCAAGGTCAATCTTCTGGAAGATATCGTTTACATGGATATCAACAACATCGATATGCCCATGAAAAATGACGGCGCCAACGGCGAAGACGGCCAGGGATACTATCCCAACGGAACCGATTTGGCCTTCTTGTTTTCCGGCGGGATGGCCGCTTCCGGGTATATTGATGATAATGGCAACGGCGTCAACGAGCCGGAAGAATTGCGCACCGCCTGGATCACTCCCGCCTCCTTGATCGAGGAAACCCAGCCGGGAAACTGGGCGCAAAGCGCGGACGATCCCAGGTACGTTTTTTACGTCGTCAATAGCTCCGATGGCTTCGGCAGCGAGGCCTATCTGAAGTGGGCCGACGCCGTGGCCCAGGGCGCCGACTGGGTAAACCTGGATGGCGATCCCACCACCTACGACCCCATGGCCGACCGGCCCGATATTATAGCAGATAGAACCGTCTGGTGCGTTTACAATGACGGAACCACGCTGAGCAAACGCAACCGTTTGCAAACCCTGCCCCTGGGGTTGGAGGTGCGCCAGCAGGCCTGGGCGTTTGCCCGCAGCGACGCGCTGGGAGACGTGGTCTTTATCCGCTACCGCTTTACCAATGCGCTCCAGCGTGATATTAAAGACCTGATTTTTACCCTCTGGACCGACCCGGACCTGGGCAATGCTAATGATGACCTGATCGGTTGCGATACCACCCTGAGCATGGGTTATATTTACAACGATGGGGATGATGACCGCTATGGCGGTAATCCCCCGGCGTTTGGGATCGACTTTTTCCAGGGACCGGTGGTAGAATCTATCGGGGATACCGCTTACCGCTACCGCGGGCCGCTTTTGGGGGTCGATACCCTGTATGATTGGAAAAATTTGCCCATGACCTCCTTTATGTATTACATCAATGGCGACCCAACCATCGGCGATCCGAACAGTAAAGATATTGCCCGCTACTACCAGGTGGGCGGGCTGATTGCAAACGGCAACCCGCTCGATCCTACCATATTCGGAACCGGGGCCACCGCTTCTACCGATCCTCGCTATGTTTACAACGGCGACCCGGTTACCGCCACCGGCTGGAGAGACAACGTGCCGGCCGATAAGCGCTTTATGGTCAATACCGGCCCCTTCCAGCTTCCGGCCTGGCAGGATTTGAACGGCAACGGGAGAGTGGACGTGGAAGAACCGGGAGTGCAAGACATTGTGGTGGCCTACATCGTCACCCGGGGCGCTTCCGCCATCAACAGCGTGGCCAAACTCCGGTTAACGGATGATTTCGCCCAAAGGGCTTACGACGCCAACTTCCTGATAGCCGGTCCTCCCCCGGCTCCGGTCGTGGATGTACGTACCGGGGATCAAGAAATCGAGTTGATCGTCGATCTGCATGAGAACGGCACCTACCGTTACCAAAAGGAAGATAGTTTGGGGAATTTGCAGACCTTCGAGGGAGTCAAGATCTACCAGTTTGCTTCCTCCTCCACCCAGGAAACCGAGGGCGGCCAGCCGAACCGGAAACTGATCGCCCTTTACGACCTGTCCAACGGATATAATAACCTGTACGTGCGCGACGGGTTGGGGCAGTGGCAACTGGCATTCGTGGGTTTGGAAAATTTGAATCCGGCAGATTTTACCCGCCCGGGAACCGAATACATTTCCTTCAAGGTTACCCAGGATGCGTTTAACAACAATGCACCGCTCATTAACGGGAAAGAATACTTCTTTACCGTAACCTCCTTCAGCATCAACCTGGGCAACAGCCCGGTAAACGGGGAACCCTATATTCAAAAAGATACCCTGGGAGCGATTACCGGCAACCCGGACAACTGGCTGGCCACTTCCAGCGCGGACTTGCTGGAAAACAGCCTCGCCACCAATTTGATAACCGTGCGCCCGCAAAGCGACGAAGTCCGGCCTTTCCGCTCTACCAACCCGGGTGAATACTATTCCGGCTCTCGCAGTTTCCCGGAAGACGCTACCCGGGGATTTGCCAGGGTGGATGTCATTCGCCAGGATGAGCTTCTCGACCATACCTACGAGGTGTCCTTCTTTGGGGATGGAAGCTACTGGCGGCTAACCGATCAAACCCTCAACCAGGTGCTGGTGGACAGTATGGCCTTGCAGGCGGACGCGGAAGACGTGGGCGAAGTGTGGAATTTCCCCATCGTTGACGGTTTTTCCGCCCAGGTTTATGATGTGCCCCTTGGCCTGGCTTCGGATTCGGTGAATTTGCCGGATTCTCTTCTCTGGTTGACCGGCCGGGGAACCCAAGCAGCGGGTTCGGTCTATGACCAGGGAATTGCGTGGATTCGGCTCGCAGATACGAGTTTCAATAAACCGCCCAAAAACCAGGTTTTCCCGGTCAGGCTCGTGTTCCGGGCAGACTCCGCGGATTATACCATGGGGTATCGCTGGCGGGTAAGCAGCTTCAGCGACGCCAGTTTTATAGGGGCCGAGCCGGTTCCGATCAGCGCCTATGATATGACCAATCCTTCCAGCCCCCGGCAGATGAATATTTGTTTTCAAAATTTAAGTTCCGGGATGCCTTTTGATGGTAAGCGAGTGTATGTAACCACGAGCGATTATGACCCACAAAACGCTTACGTGAAAGACCCAAACAATCCCGGCGCGCTCCAACAACGCGTGAAATCCGATACGTACCTCCTTCTGGACCTGGTGAAGAACGACAGCCTGCGCCAGGCGCGGCCGAACGACATCATCGTGGATATAATGCCTTACTATCCCAACAGCGACCTGGATACCTACACCTTCAACGCCTCGCTGCTGCGCCCGGTGCTGAGCCAGGAGGAACGGCAAAGCCTGTTAGACCGGATCAAAGTGGTGCCGAACCCCTACTTTGCCTACAGCACTTACGAGACCAGCTACGACCAGGCGGTGTTGAGGTTCACCCACCTGGATAGAGAAGTCACCATCCGCATCTTCAACCTGGCGGGGCAATTAGTGCGCACCTTAACCAAGAATAACACCGAAAATCAACTCATCTGGGATTTGAGAAACGAGGCGCGCTTAAAAGTAGCTTCCGGAATGTATATCGCCCACGTTGAAGTGCCCGGGGTCGGCGATAAGATTCTCAAATTCGCCATCATTCAACGCGAAGAGCGGATTGACCAGTATTAATTACTGGTGTAACACTTCGACTTCGCCCGGGGTGAGTAGTGCCACGCCGGGCGAAGCCGAAGCATGAGAAG
The DNA here is from genome assembly GCA_011526015.1 of Deltaproteobacteria bacterium. Taxonomy (GTDB): domain Bacteria; phylum Calditrichota; class Calditrichia; order RBG-13-44-9; family J075; genus JABWBP01. The sequence continues at coordinate 5,338 of WYBG01000093.1, forward strand.
TGGCAGACAATAGAGAAAGATGGATACCCTGTAACATAAAAAACAGTGGGGTTTAACGATGAGACATAAATTCTGTATCCTGCTTATACTGTCGGTATTCTCCCTGGCATCCGTGTATGCGGGAGATTTGGACCGGGTAGGTACTGTCAGTGGCGTACAATTGCTGATTCCGGTCGGCGCTCGTTCCATTGCCATGGGTGGAGCTTCCACTGCCGACGTGAAGGGCGCGGAAGCGATGTTCTGGAACCCGGCCGGGCTGGCCTATTCCCCCCGCGCGGAAGTCGTCTTCAACAATATGCAGTATATTGCCGATATTGACCTGAACTATCTGGCGATTACCTATAACGGGAAATCAATCGGTTCATTTGGCTTCGATATCAAGAATCTAAGCTTTGGCGACATCGAGGAGACAACCGAAGAGTTCCAGGACGGCACCGGCGACACCTATTCCCCGACCTTTGTGGTGGTTGGTTTTTCCTACGCCCGGTTGTTGACCGACCGGATTGCCGCCGGGGTCATGGCAAAGTTTATTCATGAAGGGATTATGCAGACCACCGCCTCTGCGTTTGCGTTTGACCTGGGCGTGCAATATGCGTTTGGGAAAAACCTCCGCCTGGGCGTAACCATGCAAAACGTGGGAACCAAAATGCAATATGATGGCCGCAACATGGAAGAATCGCGTCCTATCAACGGTGGAAGCCTGATCGTCGATGACGGCTATTATAAAGGAATTGCCTTGAAATCGGATATTCCATCATTGTTCTCATTTGGCCTTAACTACAAGGTCAATGTGAACGAAGAAAATAATTTTATGATCAACGGGGCGTTTTCTAACTTCAACGACGCATCCGACCAGCTATTCGGCGGGGTGGAATATGGGTTCAAAAATTTATTCTTCCTCCGCGGCGGCTATAATTATGAAGTGCAGGCGGGATCCGACCAGATTTTCGGGGCCTCCTTCGGAGCCGGTCTGAGTTACCCGGTGGGCGGTTTCAATTTTGCCCTCGACTATGCCTGGCGGCAACTGACGGACTATTTCGACTCCAACCATATCTTCACCGTTAAGCTGGCTTTCTGAAAACTCCCGGTAAATTTGGGGAAACGTGCAAAAGGCTGCCCCGGGGGCAGCCTTTTGCTTTTTATACTAAACGTACGCTTAAATTTCCATTTACAGGCAATGAAGCCACATTGTAGCCAGGATTCTTTTCCGGGTAGTCCTAAACAGGTAATGCCGTTATTCTCTTCGACCACCTGTTTTGTCATTCCCGCGAAAGCGGGAATCCACTATTTCTGCTGAGTGTATGGATTCCCACTCCCCGTATTCACGGGGACAAGCTTCGTGGGAATGACACCATACACTTCTTTAAACAGCATTAATCGTTTAGGACTACCCTTTTCCGAACACCGGAGGTGTTCAACATTTGTAGAATTCACAAACCTCAAATAACCGCCGGAACCCCGAAGGGGTTCAACCCCTGCCGGGGTTCCGGTTTGTATTGGCACTATTGCCGGCTACAAATGTTGAACCCCTGTCGGGGTTTTTTATAGAACAAGAAAACGGAAATTTTAAAATGCGCTTAGTATACAAGTTTAACCACAGAGGCTCAGAGCCACAGAGATAATTGGTTTTTTGATCTCTGCGTCTCTGTGGCTCTGTGGTTAATCAAAACGATCACAGAATATTTTACAGTAAGAAAAACTTTGTGAGTCTTTGTGGTTTGGAGACTTGGTGGCGGAATGATTTGCGGCAATAAAAGTGAAAAAATCTTGCGTCATTCCAAAAATAAATTTCCCTCACCGCGAATTTTAGCTTATCTTTTGAAGGATTTTTATATATATGTTTAACCTAACCTCAGGAGGCCTTTAATGAACTCTCCGAATACGTTCAACCGTAATTTTACCCAAAAAAGCGGCGGCAGGATGCTGGCGGCGTTATTCCTCGCAGCGGCGCTGCTGGCTTTTTTCCCGAACCTCTTCGCCCAGGCCATTTACCAGGGCCCTGCATTCGGCTCCATTGCCGGGGGCGCGCCGGTCTCCACCGGGCAGTTCGATAACGTCCCCCAGACCATCGATCCGCAGAAGCGGATTCACAATCTCCTTTGGCATAAGTCCGATCCCCTGCCCATCGAGGACCGTTACAACGTTACTCCCCCCTCCGCCCCGGCGGGAAGCAACTGGTTCATCGACCCGGCCGTTTCCGGCGAGCAAATGGAGCCCAATCCCCCGGCAGTGCTGATCGATTTTCAGGCCAACTCTATGACCAACAGCATTCCCCCGGACCCCATTGTTGCCGCAGGGCCCAATCACATCATTGCCATGGTAAATACCAACTTTCATATCTTTGATAAACAGGGAACTTTGCTGTTTCAAAGAACCGCGGACCAGTGGTTCTCTAACGTTCTGCCCTATGCCGGCCTGTTCGATCCCATCGTGCTGTACGACCATTTCGACGACCGCTGGATTCAAGTTTGGGATTTGCAGGACAATAATGACCAGACCGGTTACTGGCTGGTCTCAATATCGGACGACTCCGATCCCATGGGAACCTGGTACAATTTCTCCTTTCCGGCGCACCTGAACGGCTCTACCCCGGCCGGCAACTGGGGAGATTACGAAAAAGCCGGCTACGACCACCAGGCGGTCTATATCAGCGGCAGGATGTTCACGTTTGCCGGCTTTTTTCAATATTCTAAAATGCGCATTATTCCTAAATCGGAATTGTACGCCAACACCGGCGGCGCGGTAAATTATACCGACTTCTGGGGCTTCCGGGATCCCGCCAACCCCGGCTCGTTCGTGGATGGCCCTCCCATTGCCGTGGTTCCCAAACAATCCCTGGGCAATAAAGCCTACATGGTGGTGGATGCCCCCTATACTACCAGCACCTTTATTACCCTCTGGACCATCAATAACCCGTTAAGCCCCACTCCCACGCTCTCCGCGGTAAACATTCCCACCGTTGCCGCGCCCTGGCCCAACAACGGAAACCAGTTAGGCGGGGGAAGCCCGCGAATCGAAGTGGGCCGCCGCGCCTATCGCAACGCGGTGTATAGCGACGGGCACATCTGGACTTCCACCGCCATCGGCGGGGGGGCGGGGAATCTCTATACCTTTGCCCGCTACCTGCGCCTGAATGTCAATACCAACACCGCGGTGGAAGACGTCGCCTTAGGAGCGAACAATTTTTACTATCTCTATCCCGCGGCCATGGTGGACGATCAGAATAACCTGGTGATGGTCTTCACCCGCTCCGGCGATAGCGAGTACGCCGGGGCAGCTTTTACCGGGCGCAAGGAAGGCGATCCCCCGGGATTGTCGCCTTCGGTGATGCTGAAAGAGGGGGAAGGCAATTACGTGGTGACGTTCGGCTCCAACCGCAACCGCTGGGGTGATTACATGGGAATCGCCCCGGATCCCCAGTATCCCAACGTTATCTGGGGCCTGATCGAATATGCCGCCGCGACCAATACCTGGGGCAACTGGGTCGGGGCGTTCGCCTACAATTACTACGGCGTGGAAGGGGTCGTTAAAGACGCGGTTTCCGGCAGCCCCATCGAATTGGCCCATTTAACTGTCCCGGAAACCGGGAATTCCCGGGTGACCGATGCCTCCGGGGTCTACCAATTATTCGTGCCGATACAGAATATTACTATCGACGTGAGCGCCTTCGCCTATCAAAGTGTGTCCGTTCCCCTGTCGCTGGTGTTGAATGATACCCTGCAGCAGGATATCTCCTTGCAGCCGGAAATCCAGGCGCTCTTTTCCGGCCAGGTGAAAGACGCTACCACCGGCGCCGGCGTACCCGCCGAATTGGAATTCTGGGTAGAGGGCAATCCCTACCCCGGCCCCTACCAGGCCTTCAGCACCGATCCCAACGGCAACTTCAGTTTTTCCACGATTATCGGCACCTATGATATTGTGGTGAGGCCGCAATCTCCCTACGCGTTTGGCCGGGAAGAGGATGTTGTCTTAGGCGCCGGCGGGCTGGCTTACGACATCGAGGTATCTCCCGCGGAAGTCATGCTGGTCGATGACGACAAGGGCAGCCCTTACGAAGCATATTACATCAGCGCTTTGGAAGAGTTGGCCAGAACCTATCACTACTGGGACGTCCAGACTGACGGCGTTCCCTCCGCCGCGGATATGGCGGCCTATCCCAAAAAATTAGCCGTCTGGTACACCGGGGACGGCGTCGCCCCTATCCTGGACGCCGCGGAACAGGAAGTATTGCTGGCGCACCTCAATAACGGTGGGCGGGTGTTCCTGACCGGCCAGAACATCGCCGAAGAGATCAACGGTTCGGATTTGCTGAACCAGTTGGGAGTGGGATACTTGCAGGATAATGCCCAGGCGGTGGTGCGCGGTTCCACGGGCAGCCTGATGGCCGGAATCATTTTTGTAGTGAACGGCAGCGGCGGTGCCAACAACCAGACTTCCAAAGACCAACTAACGATCAATAACACCGCCACCACCCAGCAGATTTTCCAATACGGCGGCGCTGCCGCGGACGTGGCCGGGGTAACTTATGAAAGCGGCGATGCCCGGGCGCTTTTCCTCGGTTTCGGCTGGGAAGGTATCGGCGACCCGGTGAAACGCTCCGCGGTATTGGCGAAAGTGTTAGAGTTCCTGGATACGCCGGTGGGAATCGGCGACCAGCCGGCGCTTTCCGGCCCGGCTGAGCGGTTCGAGTTGGCGCAGAACTATCCCAATCCCTTCAACCCCGCCACCACCATCCGCTTTAGCGTGCCGCAAAGGAGCCGGGTGGAGCTTGCGGTATTCAATACCCTGGGACAGAAGGTTCGCACCCTGGCGATCGGGGATTTCGCTCCCGGCGCTTACGAATATACCTGGGACGGGCGTGACGATTCCGGCAACCCGGTAACTTCCGGAATTTATTTCTACAAAATGGCCGCCGCAGGTAAATTCTCCGAAGTAAAAAAACTGGTTTTAATGAAATAGTGAAATCGGAGCGAATCGCGATTCGCCCCGGCAGAGACCTCAAACCCCGGTTGGCGGGGTTTGAGGTCTTCATCTTATCTGATCGAGCCTGCCTGAGAGCGGCTTTCCGAGAATCTCTCTTCTACTGACAATGTTCGACATTTTCACTTACAACTTCTTTGGGGCAGCATAGCCATAAAGAACAGGAATTTTATAACGTCAATCAACCGGGGAGATAAAGAAATGAATTATAAAGGTTTTTTACGCTGGGGCGGTAATATTTTCCTGCTGTTGCTGGGATTAACCGCCAGCCCGGCATTAGCGTTAACGCTGCAGCTCTCTTCCGCGGAAAAATTAACCGCCGATTCCGACTTGATCGTGGCCGGCCGGGTAGTATCCATTGAATATGCCTGGGAGGACGAAACCCACCGCGCCATTAACACCCTGCTGACCGTCGAGGTGGAGCAATATCTCAAGGGAAGCGGGAGCGCTACGGTGGTGGTGCGGCAATTGGGCGGGCGGATCGGGAATTTCGGCGACGAAATACCCGGGGTTCCGCAATTCGAGGCCGGGGAGGAAGTGATCCTTTTCCTGGTAAGCCACCGCGGCGACTATTGGATCCACTCCATGGCCCTGGGCGCTTTCCGGGTTCTCAGCGATGAAGCGGGGGAAAAGCTGGTGTACAACAACCTGCCCGACGTCACCGTTATCGATCCGGCCACCCAGCAAACCCTTCGGGGAGAGGCCGTATTTGGTGTAACGGTTTTAGGGGAGTTTATCGCGCAAATAAAATCCTACGTCCGTTAAAGATCGCCACATAGATATGTCAGTTTTCTAAGAGGTGTTTGAAAATTCAATTCAGTACTCCAAAATCGTTCAAATGGCACACGGATAAAACGGATGACGCGGATTCACACAGATTTTTTAGCAATATTCTTTAATTTGTCCGCGAAAATCCGTGTCATCGGCGTCATCCGCGTTCCATTTTTTAGTAGTAAACGGTTGCAAGAGATTTTTCAAGCACGCTCTAAAACCTGGCAGGTCTATCAACAGGAGAGAAACGTATGAATAGATCGCTGTTAAACCGCGCCTGGTTCCTGGCGACGTTGTTTTTAGCCGGCAGCATGGTTTTATCATTCTGCATCATCAGCAACAGCGGGGGCTATTTCCGGCGCTATTTGGATTCGGATATCCCGTTTTACTACCAGTTGCATGTATCCACTCCTTCGGAGTGGATTCCCGCCATCGACGCCGGGGCGCAATCCTGGGAAAATATCCCATCCTGCTATTGGGAATTCGAGAACGGCGGGCTTACCACCGCCAGCGATGACATTCAGGACGGCGTAAACCTGGTGTTTTTCGACTTGCAAGGGGTAAATTTCCCCTCGCCGACCAACACCATCGCCTTTTCCCGCACCTTTACCCAGGGATCCGGCGCATCATATCACGCCGTGGAATCGGATTTGATCTGGAACGCCCGGGATTTTCCCCCCAGCATTACCGGGGACCCCGGCAGCCAGGACCTGGAAAGCGTCATGGCGCATGAGTTCGGGCATCACATCGGGCTGGCGCACACCGGGCCGATTGGGGGTCCGCCGGGCTGCGGGGAATTGATTACCGCCGCCACCATGTACGGGCAATCCGCCAACGGCGATACCACCAAACGCTCCCTCCACATCGACGACGTCGCTTCCGCCTCCCGGATGTACCCGGTATGGGTGCTGGAAGGCGCGGTGACCGACGCTTCCACCGGTCAGCCGCTGCCGGGCACGCAGGTTACTTCTCCGGAGCCTTTCGCGGCGGTGTTATTCGATACGATTGTGTCGCCCTCGCAAAACTTCTATGAAATGCCGGGAGCGGTTCAGAATATCCCGGTGCGCCCGGACGGCTCTTATTCCGCCGCCATTCTGCTCCAACAGGTAAGCCTGGAGGTGCAATTTTTCGGCTACCAGACTTTCAGCGAGCAGGTTTTATTCAACACTCCCGGGGGAATCGGCCAGACCGAGGTGATCACCCGTAATTTTGCCCTGCAACCCAATCCCCCGGCAACCATCTCCGGGGTGGTGCGGGATTCCCTCTCTGCCGCAGCGTTAGAGGCGCAGGTTGACCTGTTTGTTATCGGCAATGCTCCAGGGCGGCCTTCGGGGGTGATTGCCTCGACCACCACTATAAATGGAGCGTTCAGTTTTTCGATGCCCTCGCAAGAGAGCTATAAAATTATCCTGACCCCGGCAGCGCCTTACCCGGCCGCCTCGGCAATCGTCGAAAACCTGCCCAGCGGCGGGGCGCAGGTTAGCATCGAGTTGAATCCGGCGAAGGTTTTCCTGGTAAACGACGACCTGACCGCTCAGAATGAAATTTATTTTCAAGAATCCCTGGAGATGCTGGGGATGAAGTATCACACCTGGCGAATTTCCGAAAAAGGGATTCCCCAGGCGGATGATTACGCGCTCTTTCCGCAGCCGCGGACGGTTCTGTGGTACACCGGGAACGCTAATTCCGCGGCGCTGTCGGACCCGGAGCAGCAAAGCCTGACGGCGTTTTTAGACGCCGGGGGCCGGCTGCTGCTCACCGGCCAGAACATCGCCGAGACCAGCGCCTCCGGGACGCTGCTGGCCAATTACCTGCAAGTCTCTTCGAGCCAGAATTTTAATCCGCCCATCGCAAAAGGGGTGGAGGGTGATCCGGTTGGCGCGGGGTTGACCGTGAGCATCTCCGGGGGAGCGGGGAATCAAAATTCTAAAGATGTGTTAACCATCGGCGCCACTCCGTCGGCGTGTTTCAATTACGGACCCACCGGAACCGCGGGGATTGCCGGCATCCGGGCGGAAGATTCGCAAGCGAACTGGAAAGCGGTTTTCCTGGGTTTCGGGTTGGAAGGGGTGAATAATCTCAATGGCATCCGGGATTTGATCATTCGCAACACCTTGATTTGGTTTGATGTAGTAGTTACCGGCCTGGAAGATCCCGCCGCATCAGTGTCCGCCGCCCTGCCGGAAACATTCCACTTGCACCAGAATTTTCCGAATCCTTTCAATCCTGTCACGGCCATTCCTTTCAGCGTTCCCCGGCCGGCACGGGTTAAAATTGCGATTTTCAACAGCTTGGGGCAGGAAATTCGCCGGCTGGCCGACGCCGCTTACCCCGCGGGGGTGTACGAGCTGAGCTGGGACGGGCGCGATGACTCCGGCAACCCCGCGGCTTCCGGGGTCTATTTTTACACCATGCGGGCCGGGGACCAATTTTCCGCGGTGAAAAAACTGGTGCTTCTCCGCTGACCTGAAGTATAACCTCCCGGAGGTTTCGAACCTCCGGGAGGTTATACTGCACGCGGTCACAAATTGCGCTTTTCCGACAAGCAAGGATGCTTGTCGGACAGTGCGATCGGCATCCTTGCCGGTCGCTCTAAAAACCTCAATTTATGCCCGTGTGCAGTATAGAGGGGGAGAATGCTTGCCAGATCACGAGGAAGGCGTTTATATTTTTGCGCCTTCTCGTGCAATGGTCACAAACCGCGCGGTAAGAATATTATAATTTGGGGTGGGAGGCTAAATTACCACCTGATGTTACGCGGTTTCTCCAAATTAGCCACAGAGTCACAGAGGGCACAGAGAAAACCAAATATTTGTTGAGTCTAAACCCCGCATTGAGAAGCAAGAACACCATAAAGTGATTAAAACTCTGTGTTCTCCGTGTCTCTGTGGTAAAATGAGTAACATCAGTTATCACAAAATGCGTTTTTTAGATGAGTGAGTGCAACCGATGAGTTTGCAGGGCTTTCGAGCAAATCTTTCCGTCATCCACCTGGTCATTGCCGTGCTGGCGGTGGATCTGATTTTCTGCAACCAGCAGCAGCCGGGGAATGATCCGTATTTCGAGGGCATCCGCAGCTACGAAGCCGGCCAGTACGAGCAGGCTTTGCAGCTTTTCCGCGAGGCGCTCAACGGAAAAAGCGATCCGGCCCTGCGTTATCCGCAGTTGCACCTGAAGGTAGCCTATTGTCTCTTTAAAACCGGCCGTTACGAAGAAGCGGCCGCGGCGTTTCAAAGCGATTCGGCGCGCATTGACCAGCTAAGCGATTATGCACACTTTTTTACCGCTCGCTCCCGCCTGGCGTTGCGCGACACTACGAGCGCTCTCCGGGAGTTTAACCGGTTTAAAGAGCTTTATCCGCAAAGCCCCCTCATCATGGGGGTAGATTCCATCCTGGCGAATTTGCATTTTGCCCAAAAATCCTGGCCATCCGCGATAGCGTATTACCAGCAGCTGCTCCGCTATGCGGAGGTAGATAAGGGGGAAATTTACGGAAGGCTGGTTCGCATTGCCGGAGCTACCCGGAACAACAAAACGCTGCAAGACCACGCGTTCGAGCTGATCCGCAAATACCCCTTTCATCCCCGCAGTGAGGAGGCTTACGGGGAGCTAAGCCGCATCTACGCGCAACGGCTCTATCCCCAGGGCAAGCTCCGCACGGTGTTCGACTACCTCTCGCAAACGAAGCAATTCGAGGAAATCGACCGCCTTTTCGACGAGCAGCAGAACATCGGCGGCCAAACCCCCCTGCTGCGCTGGTTGAAAATCCGGAAATTATACCTCGAGGAATCCTACGAGGCCGCCCTGCAAGCCTGCCAGGCGCAGCGGAACAGTTTCAAGGGCAGCAATTTTATCCGGGAGATCGATCTTCATATCGCCCGTTGCCAGCTCCGCCTGGGATTCACGGAGAAAGCGATCGAGGAATACGACGACTTCCAGAAGCGCTATCCGGGGGACGCCCTGGCCGGGGAAGTGCTCTGGGTGATTGCCTGGCTGTGCGAGGAGCGGGAGAACATCGACCAGGCGCGGGATTATTATAAACGCCTGATCGTGCAGTATCCGCGCTACGAGTTCGTGCCGGAGGCGCACTTCCGCTTCGGGTTGTCGTTTTACCGGCAGGGAGATTTCCAATCCGCCCGGGTGTACTGGTCCTCCACCCTGGAAGACGCGAAAGACCCCTTTTGGGCTTCCCGCTACAAATACTGGATCGCCAAAACCTGGTCCCGGGA
>WYBG01000577.1 GCA_011526015.1 Deltaproteobacteria bacterium
GATACAACCCCGCGCCCGCAAAAGCGGCGAATAAAATAACATGGAATAGGGGGGGATACAAGTTATTTGGTATATGGGGGAGGCGTATTGCGTAATGCGTAATAAAAACGCAATACGCAATACGCAATACGCAATACGCAATACGCAATACGCAATACGCAATACGCAATACGCAATACGAATTACGAGTTACGTTTTACGCATTACGTTTCACGGTTTCCCGCCTAATTCCAGAACCACCCATACCGGCACGTGGTCGGAGGCTAAGCTGCCGCGGTGCAGGTATTGCGGCCGGCTGCGGCTGAAGCGCACTTCCGACCGGTCTCCGCGGATGGCCGCGGCGTGGTTGAATACGCCCGCCGCCGCTAAAAAGGGTTTCAAATTCATCGAGAGGAGAATCTGATCGAACAAGATGGCCTTGATTTTCACGTCGGTCTCGAAGTTGTAGGAATCATTCCCCCGCCATTTATTATTTTCCGCCCGGGCGCCCGGCACCGTTAGCGCAAAGGTATCGGAAGCAATTCCCGGGTAAATTTCGTGATACCCGTAGGAGCAGTGATCCCGTTCCAGCAAATCTTCGGTGGGATTGAAGAGAAAGGCGTCTTCCGCGCTGTCGATTCCCCCGGGAGCGTTGGGGTCGCCGTATTCCAGGATGTTCAGGGAGCGGTCGTCGGGGTTGTCGTTGAAATCGCCCAACAGAACCACGTTTTTCCCCGCCAGGGCGGTGCGGATGTAATTGAGCATCAATTTTGCGGCGCCTTCGCGCTGGCCGTCGGTGGCGCGGCGCCCGCCCCCGCGGGATTTGGCGTGGTGCACCAGGAACACAAATTCCCGCCCGTAACCGGATACCCGCACTTGCAGCAGGTCGCGGGCGCGGGGAAACTCCAGGTCATAATATTTGCCGGGAAAGACGTAGCGCAGCGAATCGATGCGGAAGGGCGGGCGCGCCGCCAGGGCTGTTTCCTGGATCTCGCCGGCGTCGTCGATCATGGCGATTTGATAGGTCTCGCCGAGGATTTCACGCAGCGCCGCGGGATTTTTTATCTCCTGAAAGGCGAGGATGTCCGCATCCAGCCTTTGCAGCACTTCCTGAAGGTTGGCGCGCCGCTCCCGGGTGAGGGCTTCGTCGAGAAAAAAGATGTTGTAGGTGGCGATTTTGACGGTCTGGGCCGGCAACTCCATCGTCAGCACGCAAGGCAGCAACAGTATCGAAAATACCCATTTCATTATTTGGTCTCCGTCATTGAAGAAGATTCGTGTTCGAGTGTTATGGTGTTCCAGTGTTATGGTGTTTTGGTTTCGAGTTTTGATGCCGAGCAAAACATATCCATTCCCGAATGTAAATCGACCCGTAGTGCTAGTTCTAATAACGGGCACTCGGTCTAACCGCGAATTGACGCGAATTGACGCTAATTTAGGCTGGTCTCGATCCCATAGTCATTTGCGTTTATTCGCGTACTTTCGCGGTTTAAATCAACTAGCACTACCGGTAAATCGGGATTTCGCCATCCAGACGCAAGTTGTAAGTTTCCTCTGGTTATTGGGTTTCTAAAACCAGAACACGCAAACACCCAAACACTTTCGTTACTGTTTTTCCGGTCGCCAGCGGTAGCGCTGCAAATCGACCGTCTCATTGCGGAAGACGATTCCTTCCGCCTCCAGCAAGGTTTTTTGCAGATCGTACTGCCCGTTTTCCCGGGGCAGGGAAATCCGCCCGCGGGCGTTGATGACCCGGTGCCAGGGAATGTCGATCTCATCCGGCGCGGCGTGGAGAGCGTATCCGGCCATGCGGGCCTGCCCGCCCAATCCCGCCAGGCGGGCAACCTGGCCGTAGGTGGCTACTTTGCCGGGGGGAATGCGGCGCACCACCTTCCAAATTTTTCGGTAATTTTCGGATACGGGCAATTCTCTGCTTACTCCAGGGGATGAACATTCGTCAGCGTTTTTGACCGAGGCGGAAAATACGAAGAATTTGCCAATAACTCAAGCGCCGAGGATATTGGGCAGGAATTCTCGCGAAAAGGGGGGGATAAGGAGAGAGAAAGCAAAAACCGCTTCGCGGCGGTTACAGGCGCAACAGAAACGGTTTTGATGAAAACGGCTACGAAAATTTCTTTTCAAACAGCCAGCGCGGTATCTTTACTTCGATAGAATTCTCCTTTTTTTTGATCTTTACGGTGCCCTTGGCTAACCAGGCGTTTTGGCGATTCCATTCGATCAATATGCCGGTCTCCGTTTCATAGATGATTTCCGGAACTTCGATCACCACTCTTTTTCTGAAAAATTGCAGCCATTCCCAATCGAACCAGTCTGTCATTTACACCTCCGGGGAAATTTTCTTCTTCCGTTGCGGCTTCCCGGTGAGAAAGCGTTCTTAAGCAATAGATTCCCATAATAAGGGAATATATCCAGCCGCCTTTTCGGCGCGGTTGACCGAACGCATGGAATATCGAAAAGGGATTAAAACGTACGGGTCGCATCAAGAGAGACCGTTAAAAAAGGAAAGGAATCAGCTATTGGCGATCCATTCTTTTTCCCACAAAACGCACGGTCAAGAACAGAACCGCGAAACCGACCGGGAGCAGTACCCAGTTGCTGATTCCGAACCCGATGGGGATGTAGCCGATAACCGAGGCGGCCATTCCGCAGGTGAGCGCATAGGGGAGTTGGGTGCGCACGTGGTCGATGTGATCGGCGCCGGAAGCCATGGAGGACATGATGGTGGTATCGGATATGGGGGAACAGTGGTCGCCGAAGGTAGCCCCGGCCAGCACCGATCCGATGGTGCTCAATAGAATCCCGGTTTCGTGCATCCCGGTAATACCGGGGTCGGAAAGCGCGAATTGATGCGCCAGGGGAATGGCGATGGGCATCAAAATCGCCATGGTGCCCCAGGAAGTGCCGGTGGCGAAGGAAATAAGGCCGGCGCTGAGGAAAATCAGCATCGGCAGCCAGTGCGCGGAGAGGAAATGGCTGGTGAGATAGACCACGTAGTCGGCGATGAACAAATCCCGGCAAATTTCCCCGATGGCCCAGGCTAAGGTCAAAATCACCACCGCCATCATCATGGAGCGCAGGCCGTTCACCCAGGCTTCCAGGGCCTGGTGCAGGTTGAGCAGCCGCTGCCATAACGCCATACCGATCGCGGTAACGCAGCCCATGAACGAGGCCCACATCAACACCGCAAAGGAGTCCGAGGCGCCCACAATCGCGCTGATTTTGCGAACCAGGGAAATGTCGGCCAGGGTTTTCCCGTTCGCCGCTGCTTCTTCGCTTAATTTTGCCCACCCCGCCTCCCAGCCGGTGTAAAACAGCCCCACGCTTACCACCGCGATGACCATCAGCACCGGCGCCATGGCGTTGTACCAGCGTTTGGGAACGGTTTCATCCGCCATCATCTCCGCGGAAGCGAGGGTCGCCAGCGGCGCGGCGCCGGCCCGCAATACCTGCCCGGTAGAATAGGCGCGGTACTCCGCCCGCCACATCGGGCCGAAATCGCGCAGCAGCCAGGCTACCATCAACCCGAAAAACAGGGTGTAGAGGGGATAAAAATTGAAAGGAATGCTCTGCAAAAAGGTAATGTAAGCGTTCCGGTCCATGCCTAAGGCGGTAAAGGATTGGCTGATCAGGCTGATTTCGTAGCCGATCCAGGTGGAAATGATCGCGATATTGGCCACCGGCGCGGCCGTGGAATCGACAATGTAGGATAATTTTTCCCGGGAGATTCGCAGCTTGTCGGTGAGCGGGCGCATGGTGTTGCCGACGATGAGGGTATTGGCGTAATCGTCGAAGAAAATCAGGATGCCCATGAGCCAGGCGGATAATTGCCCCCCGCGGGAGCTCCGGGCATAGCGGGAGAGCCGCTCCACGATCCCCTGGGTGCCCCCGGAGCGGGTTACCACCCCCACCATCCCCCCTAACAGCAGGCTGAAAATAAGAATATAAACGTGCTCGGCCGTCGCCACCGCGTTCACGATGTATTGATCCAGGGTATGCAGAAATCCCAATACAGGATTGTAGCCGAACACGAAAGTAGCCCCCAGCCAGATGCCGCAAAACAGCGCCACCACCACCTGGCGGGTTATCAAAGCCATGGCAATGGCCAGCAGCGGGGGGAGAATGCTGAGGATTGCGGGAAGGGCGCGAATTTCCACTTCCCGGCTGCGCTCGCCCAGGAAGACCTCCAATGTGTGGGTTCCGCGGTGCGGCAGGCGCAGGCCGGAAATTGCCAGCGGGGCGGGGTTGGCGGCGTCGAGGGTGAAAATGGTATCGGCCAGCACCCTGCCGGATTTTCCGGCGATGACTTTGCAGGGAACCGCTGCCGCGCCTTCCGCCAGGTAATAGGGGACCCCGGGCGCGATTTTCAGGGTGAAGTCGATACCGCTCAGCGCCACTTTGGGAGATTCCACCGTGAAGGGGGCGGTTTCTCCGGCGAAAAGGGAGAGAGAGAGCAGCAGCAGCGCTGAAAATTTTCGGAAAGGAACGGGTAAGAGAACCGGGAGCATGAGAATATCCTTGAGTGTGATTGGGTAACCGGAAAAATCGTTTCAATCGGTAGTCAGCAGCTTTCCCTGGCCTGCGATAATTGCCCTGGCGAAAACGCCAATTCGTGCAATTCGTTTAATTCGTGGTTCGTTCAATTCGTAGTTCGTTCAATTCGTAGTTCGTTCAATTCGTAGTTCAGCAAATGCGCGGCAACTGCTCCCCGCTGAACATATCCACGATGCGGCGGGCGCCGATCTTGCCGGTCATGGTGACCAGGCCGGGAGATTCATCGCGCACCTGGCCGATCAGCGCCGCGTTTTTATCCGCAGCGTGGGAATTGAGGATTTTCAGGGCTTTTTCGGCGTGCTGCGCTTTCACGATGGCGATGAAGCGCCCCTCGTTGGCGACGTAAAAGGGATCGAAGCCCAAAATCTCGCAAGCGCCCTGCACGTCCTCCCGCACCGGAATGGCGGACTCCTGAACGTGCAGGTTCAATCCGCTGCTCTCGGCGATTTCCACCAGGGCGCTGGCTAGGCCCCCGCGGGTGAGGTCGCGCAGGCAGTGCACCTCCACGCCCCCGTTCAGCAGCGCCAATACCGCCTCCGCCAGCGGGGCGGAGTCGCTTTCGATGGCGGTTTCGAATTCCAGCCCCTCGCGCACGGCCATGATGGCGATCCCGTGCCGCCCGAGGTCCCCGCTGAGCAAAATCGCGTCACCTTTTTTCACTTGCTGCGGAGAAATTTCCCCCTCGTGCTCGATGATCCCCACCCCGGCGGTGTTGATAAAAATCCCGTCGCCCTTGCCGCGATCGACTACTTTAGTGTCCCCGGTAACGATTTGCACTCCGCAATTTTCCGCGGCCCGCTGCATGGACTGCACGATCTGCCAGAGGGTTTCCATGGCAAGGCCCTCTTCAATGATAAACCCGGCGCTGAGGTAGAGCGGGCGCGCCCCGCACATGGCCAGATCGTTCACGGTGCCGTGAATTGCCAGGGAGCCGATGTCGCCCCCGGGGAAAAACAGCGGTTTGATCACGTAGGAATCGGTGCTGAAGGCCAGGCGCCCGTTGCCGGGAGAAAAAACCGCCCCATCGTGCTGGATCTGCAATTGCGGATTATTGAAGGCGGAGACGAACATCTTTTGGATCAACTGGTGCATCAGCTTGCCCCCGCCGCCGTGGGCGAGCTGCACCTGGGGGTACTCGCTGATGGGGATGGGGCAGGCGAGGCCGGAAGCCGGATCGGGTTTAGGAGAGGGATTCATGGTTGGCGGAGATTTTAAGATTTATGATAGACGTGATTTTCGATTCTTCGTGATTTCGCGTAGTGGGGGAAGCTGCCAGGATAACGACCGAGCTTAGCCGAAACGCCACACCGACCCACAAAACTTATTTTGAATACTGAATTTGAGTAGCGCAACGCCTTGTCTCTGAGTACCAGCTGTGGCGTTTTCGGGTTGAGCGACAAGTTATACGCTCCCAGCGCACGAACATTAGATTAAAAGAACTAACTGATGCAAATTGAACTTACACATACGCAACGTGAATTCCTTGTTCCGTTTTAATTTTTGATTTATCCGTAATCGTAATTTCAATATGTTGATCCAAAGCTTCTAAAAAGGAAAACAGACGTTCGATAGAAAATCCTTTTAATCTGCCATTTTTGAGAGCAGATACTTTCGGTTGATTAATACCAAGAATTTTAGCTGCTTCTTTTTGGGTTAACCCTCTTTCTTCGATAATTTTGTTTATAATGACAGCAATCTTCGCTTTAGCCAATCTTTCTTCGGCATTCGGTAATTCCATGTCTTTAAAAATATTCCCTGAACTTATAGTGTAATCTTCCATTTTATGTATCCTTTTTGCTTTTATTTTTTGCCATCTCTTGTGCTCGTTTTAATCGTTGTCTAATAACCTCTATATCTTCTTTCGGAATCTTTATTCCTTTTTTGGATTTCTTCTTGAACGTATGAAGCACATAAATCTCGTCACCTAATTTAGCAGCATAGACGGCTCTATATGTATCTTTGGTAGTCCTAAACAGGTAATGCTGCTATGCTCCTCGCCTACCTGTTTTGTCATTCCCGCGAAAGCGGGAATCCACTATTTCTGCTGAGTTTATGGATTCCCACTTTCGTGGGAATGACACCATACACTTCTCTAAACAGCATTAATCGTTTAGGACTATCGTATCTTTATCATAATCGCTTTTAATTTCCATAACCCCGCCGGGAAATCCGGTTAGAGGAGTTATATTTGGATGATGCTCTCCGATTTGTACCACATATAGAAAATAGCCTATTTCATCCTTTACCGCTTCAGGAAACTTTCTCAGATTTTTAAGAGAGGAACCTATCCACACAACTTGTCTTATCATCTTATTTCTCAAGTTCTATACACTGGTCAAATATCCCATATTGAGTATACAATTGCAATATTTATTTTTCTTCTGAGGATTTACAATGAAACCAAGAATTCGATTGGAGATCAAAGGGATTTGTTTCTCCAGATTACAGTTCAATATTTATAATGCGAATTAAGAGTTGGATTTTTGACGCAGATATACGCTGATTTTTATGACAAATCTATGCAAAAATGGTCAAAAATGGATTCGTTTTCAGCGAAAATCATTAGATTCAGCGTCTTTCAGC
>WYBG01000578.1 GCA_011526015.1 Deltaproteobacteria bacterium
ATTCTCCATTCCCCATTCTCCATTCCCCATTCTCCATTCTGAATTCACCACTAATTCCACGGCGTTGACAGCCTCCCGCAAATAGTGAATTGTGAACGGTGAATAGTGAATTTTTAATTCACATGGCCCTGAAAGCTGACCGCTGACGCCTGACCGCTTCATCACAGCGTCAAATTCTCGAAAATCCCCGCTGCGCCCATTCCCCCGCCGATACACATGGTAACGACGCCGTAGCGCACCTTCCGGCGGATCATTTCATGCAGCAGGGTGGCGGTCAATTTTGCGCCGGTGCAGCCCAGGGGATGTCCCAGGGCTACCGCCCCGCCGTTTACGTTGACGATTTCTTCATTCAATCCCAACTGGCGAATAACCGCCAGGGCCTGGGCGGCAAATGCCTCGTTCAACTCGATCAACCCGATGTCCTGGAGTTTCAGCCCCGCCTGCTTCAACGCTTTCGGCAGCGCTTCCACCGGCCCGATGCCCATCACTTCCGGGGCGACTCCCGCCACCGCGTAGCCCGCCAGGCGGGCCAGCGGTTTCACTTTCAGTTGCTTTACCATTCGCTCACCCATCACCACCGCGGCCGCCGCCCCATCGGACACTTGCGAGGCGTTCCCCGCGGTGACAGTTCCGTTCAACTTGAAGGCCGGTTTCAGCTTTGCCAGCGCCTCCGGGGTCGTATCCGTACGGGGACCCTCGTCCACCTTGAAAATCATCTCCAGGGTGTGGGTTTTTCCGTTTTGATAAATGGTTTCCTTTACCTCGAGGGGGATGATTTCTTCTGCAAAATACCCCTTTTCGGTAGCGGCCATGGCGCGCTGGTGAGAGCGCAGGGAAAAAGCATCCTGGTCTTCCCGGGTGATTTTGTATTGCGCCGCCAGGTTCTCGGCAGTCAAGCCCATCCCGATGTACACCTCCGGGTCTGCCTGAGCCAGGGCAGGGTCGGGGGTGAAATAAAATCCCGCCATGGGCACCAGGCTCATGGACTCCGCCCCTCCCGCCACGACGGTCTCCGCGTGGCCGGCCATAATCGACTGCGCCGCCATGGCGATGCTTTGCAGGCCGGAGGAGCAAAAACGGTTGATGGTTGCCGCAGGAACCGAATCCGGCAATCCCGCCGCCTGGGCAATAACGCGCCCCATATTCATACCCTGGGGGCCTTCCGGGAAGGCGCAGCCGATCAGCACGTCATCTACCTGCTCCGGGAGCAGCCCCTTCACTTTGCCGATGGCGCCCTTGACCGCCGCGGCGCCCATCTCTTCCGGTCGCATGTTCCGCAGGCTCCCGCGCTTCGCCTTGCCGACGGCGGTGCGCACGCTGCTGACGATATAGGCTTCCTGGCGCATAGATATTTCCTCGTTTGCTGAATTTTTGACGCTGCAAGGGTCTGGGCGTAATGCTTAACAAAAACGGAATACGCAATACGCAATACGAATTACGAGTTACGTTTTACGCATTACATTTCACGCCTCACGCCCTCCCACTCAGTTCCGCAGCGGTTTGTTGGTAGTCAGAATGCTCTGGATACGTTCCCGGGTTTTCTTCTCACCTAACAACGAAAGGAACACCTCCCGCTCCAGATCGAAAAGGTACTGTTCATCCACGGTTTGGGGAGCGGAAATATTCCCGCCGTTCATCACGTAGGCCAGGCGGCCGGCCAGGTAGCGGTCGTACTCGCTGGCGTAGCCGGCCTGCTGCAACTGGTAAGCGGCGGCTTCCATTACCGCGCGGCCGGGCGCGCCCAACACCATAATGGCGTTGCGGGGCGGGGGAGGGAGGTAGCCTTCGTTCGCCAGGCGGATTACCTCTTCTTTGGCAACGTAGAGGCGGCGCTCCGCATTCATCACCACCCGGGCATGGGGGGGGAGCAGGCCCAATTCTTTTGCCTCGAGCGCACTGGCAGCCGTTTTCGCCATGGCCATGGTCTCGAACGCCCGCACCATGAAGGCCTGAATCTCATTAGGAAATTCGCTGCCCGCGCTTTCCCCGGCCCGGGCGGTCAGGTGAGTGGTTCCGCCCCCGGCGGGGATCAATCCCGCGCCCAATTCCACCAGCCCCAGGTAGGTCTCCAGCGCCGCCGCCGCGTTGGCGCTGGCCAGGGTCATTTCGCAGCCCCCGCCCAGCGCCAGGCCCCGCAGCGCCGCCACCACCGGCTTGCGAGCGTAGCGGATGCGCAGGATCATTTCCTGGAAACGTTGGGTGGCTCTTTCCAGGAGATCGAATTTGCCTTCTTGCAGCGCAAAAGCGACTTCGCCTAAGTTAGCGCCCACGGAAAAATTCTTGCCGCTGTTGCCGATTACCAACCCGAGATAGCCATGGCGTTCCACGAAGTCGATGGCCTCGAAAATACCTTCGATGACGTCGTTGCCCAAGGAGTTGGCTTTGGAGCGAAATTCGTAGAGCGCAACCCCGTCGCCCAGTTCTAACAAGGCTGCTTCTTTACGTTGAATGAGAACGCCGCCGCCCTGTTTAGCGACGGCCGGCAGGTTGATTTCATCGGGAAATTCCGGCTGGGGAAGGTAGCCTGCGCCGGGAATGAACGTTTCTGCGCCGCCGCTCGGGAAACGGTAAAAAGCACGCGCGCCGGATTTTTTCATCGCTTCCACCCATTCCGGCGCTGCAATATTGGCGGCTTTCATATCGTTCAACACCCGATCGAACCCGAGGGCGTCCCAGGTCTCGAACGGGCCGATCTCCCAGCCAAATCCCCAGCGCATCGCGCGGTCGATGTCCGCAGGATTATCAGCGATTTCCGGGATGCGCCGGGCCGCATAACCGAACAAATCCAACAGCGTTTGGCGGGTGAATTGCCCGGCCCGCCCTTTGTCGTCATATAAAACGCGCAGGCGCTCTTTCAAATCGCCAATTTTGGAGAGCGGCTTCAGGTCCCCTAAGTTCATTGGGCGGGGCGGCTCGAATTGCAGCGTTTGGGAATTCAGGGAGAGGATATTTTCCCCGGCTTTTTTATAGAAACCGGCCTTGCTCTTGGCCCCTAACAGTCCCTTTTCCACCATTTTGCGCAGTAGCTCGGGCGGGCGGTGGACTTCCCGGCTTTCGTCCCCGGGAATGGATTTATAGAGGTTGTCGCCCACGTACATCAGGGTATCCAGCCCCACCACGTCCGCGGTGCGGAAGGTGGCGGATTTGGGATGCCCGGCCAGCGGCCCGGTGAGGGTGTCGATCTCCTCGATAGTGTAATCCCCCTCGGTAAACGCTCGCATGGCCTGCATCAAGGAATAGGTGCCGATGCGGTTGGCGATGAAATTCGGGGTGTCTTTGGCGATCACGATGCTCTTGCCTAAGTGTACTCTTCCGAACCACTGCACCCGTTGCAGCACTTCCGGGTCGGTATCCGCGGTGGGAATGATCTCCAGCAGTTGGAGATAGCGGGGAGGGTTGAAAAAGTGGGTCCCCAAAAAGCTTTTGCGAAAGCTCTCGGAACGCCCTTCGGCAATGCGCTGCAGGGGAAGCCCGCTGGTGTTGGTGCTGATAACAGCGCCGGGAGGGGCGGTTTTTTCGATCCGCTCCATCAATTGCTGTTTGATTGGCAAATGCTCGATCACCGCCTCGATGATCCATTCCGCCGCTCCGATGCGTTCGAAATACTCCTCGAAGTTGCCCGTGCTGATCTGTTGCGCAGCTTTAGGAGAGGCGAAAGGAGCGGGTTTGAGCTTGAGAATTTTATTGAACGCGCCTTCAACCAGGGAATTTTTAGGGCCTTCTTTGGCGGGAATATCTAAGAGGTGCACGCGCAGGCCGGCATTGGCCAGGTGGG
>WYBG01000579.1 GCA_011526015.1 Deltaproteobacteria bacterium
GCTTGGCAACCCTTAAATTGTCAAAGACTACGCGATAGTACAGGATATGAGAGTTATAGATTGATCAAAAATTATGCAAAATGAATCCTGATCATCCCGTTAATCCTGTCAAAAAATAAAATCAGGAAGAGACATGCCAATCAATCGAAGAATCCTTTTTGCGCTGACCCTTGCTCTAACCGTTTTACTTCTTTGGGTGTGCTCCAAACCGGCGGAAGCGCCGGCCTGGAAACCGCTGGCTGACTGGGGGCACTGGATTTTAGGCCAGCGCAGCAATGCGGAATTTTTGGAAAAAAACCATATGACCGTAACATTCGGCAGCGGCGCGCCCAATTTCGAGACCGTCACCCGCGCCCAATTCGACAGCCTGATGGATGCCGCCAAAGCGTTTAACGACAGCTATCACGAAAAAGGCTACATCGTGCTGCGCTATTTGTCCACTTCGCTGAACGGCGATTCCGAAACGTCCACCTCAGAACCGCAGAAAAACCAAATCCACCTGCTGAAATTTTACAACGAACGATGGCAGGATTTTGAAGATTACCTGGGTCCCAAACCGGCGGCGGATCCCGGCACCTGGATGATGGTGCATCCCGACGGCAGCTTTCCCTACTACCGCTACGCGCCCTACGGCCAGGAAACCGACGAGGGATTCGAAGCCTGGGGCTGCCCGGATAATCCCGACTACCTGCGTTACATGGAAGGCAAGGTGCGCGCCCAGGCGGAAACCGGCATCGACGGCTCTTATGTGGATTGGACGCACATTGCCGGGGGCACTTGCTATTGCAATTATACCCGGCAAAATTTTATTCAATATTTGATGGATAATCTACCGCCAGAAGTGGGGAAGGCTAAATACGGCAGCGGCGATTATGAAACAATCGAACTGCCGAAAAAGCGCGGGGATAAATTCTGGATGGAGTGGATAACCTACCGCGGGCAGGCGGTGGCGGAATTCCATGAGCGGCTGCGCACGGTTGCCCGAAAATACAATCCTGATTTTATGATTTCCGGAAACGTTTTTGGCGGGTTCGGCTACGGGCCGATTGCTTACGACGCCGCCGGAAATATGGAAATGCTCGGCAAAGTAGATGATTTTATCTACTCCGAAATGCAGGAATACCTGGATTCCGCCCCGCGCAAACGGGAAGACGGCGTCAAAATCAGCAACAGCCCGGCGCTGAAGTTTTTGGCGGCGGCTTCGCACGGCAAACCAACGATTATCTACGCCACGGAAATCACCCCGCCGATTTTCCCCAATCCTACCGAAAAATGCCTGAGCGCGATGGCGCAGATGAACATCGCCGAGGCGGAAGCCAACCACGCCATTTTCCGCGAAAAACGGGAAACCCCGCCGGGGGCGACGGAAATGTATGCTTTCCTGGCGCAAAACCGTGAAAACATGACCGGCGCGCAGCTTTACAGCAACGTGGCGGTGCTGGCATCGCTTAATCAATATTTGGCGGATGAGATAAGCTTCGCTTTCAGCGCCTCCCGGGTGCTGGCCGACCGCGGTATTTCCCACGTGATGATCGTAGAAGACGATTTGCTCTCCGGCGGTTTGAACCGTTTCGATCTCATCTACCTGCCTTACCTGCCGCTGCTCAGCCGGGAAAAGCAGCAAGCGTTAAAAAAATTTGTGGAAAAAGGCGGCAGGCTTTTACTGTTAAGCGAATGCGGGGTGAAAACCGAATATAACCTGCCGCACAAAGAACTATCTCTGGCGGAAATGTTCGGCGGAAAAACCTATCCCGCCCGGGCAGCCGCGAAAAACGTGGGGGAGGGGAGGGCAGTTTTTATGCCCCTGGCGATCCCGCCCTCGAAGTTCCTGATCCCCATGCAGGCAAAAGAAGGCGTGACTACCTTCGGCCCTGCGATGGCGGAGATTTTCCCGGACATCCCGGAGGGCTATACCCGCAACCGCATCGATCCGCAACTGCGCAACGCTTTGATCAGTGCCGCGGATATGATCGAAGAGATGCTCAGCGGCCGGCTCTCGAAAATAACCGGCGGTTCTCCCTACCTGGAAATGACCACCATGCTGCAACCGGATAAAAATTTGCTGTTGGTGCACCTGGTAAATTACGACGTGACCGTGGCGGGAGAGGTCGCCCCGGCGCAAGATGCGGCGGTGGAAGCGCTGCTGCCGCAAGGAAAGCGCGCCAGGAGAGCGGTTTTCAGCGGGGTTTTATCGGAGATGAAGCCGCTGGAATTTACTTCTCGGAAACAAGGTTCCCGGGAGAAGATTGCCTTTACGGCAGATCGGGTAAATGTGTACGGGCTGGCGGTGGTGGAATTGGAGTAGGACCCCAGGGTTTTCAAAAACCTTTGAGGCCCTGGTAGAAGAAATCGGGAGCGTTCCGCAGAGCTTGCCCCGGAAGGCCGGGGAGTGGTTTACCCCTTCGTTGGGGCTTTGCCACAGGAATTATTCTGCAATAGCAGTGCAAAAAAAATTTTGCGCTCCAATGCGCTTTTCAGAGCGCCGCGCTTCCGACAACAATCCCTCCTAATATCAAAGTCGTAACCCCCAGGGTATAGGTAAAGAATTTGAACCGGTTGGTTTTGCGAATTTGCTCCTGGAGGGTAGCATCGGTATTCTTCAAGGTATTTCGCAATTTTTCAATATCCTCCTGGTTATTCTTGATAATGTTTTTGAACCCGGCGTTCTCCTTTTCCAGGTTCGTTATGGTCGAATCCTTGAAGGCGTTTTGTTGTTCGAGGGTGGCAATCAATCCCTGGTAACGCGGAAGCACCACCATCCGCAGGTTCCGGTATTCCAC
>WYBG01000580.1 GCA_011526015.1 Deltaproteobacteria bacterium
ATACGACAAAATAATTCATGTACAAAATCAACAGTAGTCATGCGACATCTCCTCGATTTAATGACTTGTTATCAAGAAGTTATGAATGCCGCATGAAATTTCCAAAAACTAGCACCAATGGTTAATATTGGGTGTGTTTCCACCACTTTTAACCTCACCCATCTCCACCCCAACCCTCCCCTTCCCTTGGGAAATGTTTCGTGATAGTACAACCCTTGAATCTATGGATTTCTCCCGGAAGGCCGGGGGAAATGACATTTTACCTGCGATTTTCCTTAACTAAACGACATTGATTACTCCTTCATCCACCCGATCATCCTGTAAATCCTGTACATCCTGTCAAAAAATAAAGGCTGAATAGTAACAGAAATGATTCCGCGAACCAGACAATTCAAAAAAGAGCTGCCGCAGCACCTGAAGAACCGGGTGATGCGGGAAAATATCGCCCGGGCGGCCCGGCTCTCGGTATTGAAGCGCAACGAACGGGTCGCGGAAATCCCCGAATGGGAAGAACTGCGGGAGGAAGCCCGGCGCATCAAAAGCGAGGTGATCGAGCATTTGTGGGAAAACTTAGATATTTTCCAGGCAAACGCCGGCAAACGGGGCATCGAGGTATTCCGCGCCGCGGACGCGGCGGAAGCCAACCGCCTCGCGGCAGACATTGCCCGCAAGCACGGGGTAAAACGGATCGCCAAATCCAAATCCATGCTCACCGAGGAGATCGGTTTCAATGACTACATGCAGGAAAAGGGCCTGGAGGTGGTGGAAACCGACTTAGGGGAGTACATCATTCAATTAGCCGGGGAAGCGCCCTCCCACCTGACCGCCCCGGCGCTGCATAAATCCCGCAAAGAGATTGCCCGGTTATTTCAAGAAAAGCTGAACACTCCTTATTCCGATAACCCGGATGAACTCACCGCAGTGGCCCGGGAAGTGCTGCGGGAGAAATTCCTGGCCGCCGATATGGGCGTGACCGGTGCGAATTTCGGGATCATCGAGAGCGGGCAAATCGTGGTGGTGGAGAACGAAGGCAACGCGCGGATGTGTGCCACCCTGCCCAACGTTCACCTCGCCTTTATCGGCATCGAGCGCTTGCTTCCCCGGGTTTCCGATATTGATCTTTTTCTCACCTTGCTCAGCCGCAGCGCCACGGGGCAAAAAGCCACCAGCTTCGTCTCCCTCATCAACGGCCCGCGCCCGCCCCACGCCTATGACGGGCCGGAAAAGGTGTATTATATCTTAGTGGATAACCGGCGCAGCTCCTTGCTAAAAGACGCGCAGTTGAAGCAGGCGCTCTATTGCATTCGCTGCGGGGCTTGTTACAACGTCTGCCCGGTGTACCAAAATATCGGCGGCCACGCTTACGGCTGGGTGTACCAGGGGCCGATAGGGGCGGTGATTACTCCGCAATTTTTGGGCTTGCCGGAAGCCAAAGACCTTCCCTTCGCCTCCTCCCTCTGCGGTGCTTGCAGCGAAACCTGCCCGGTGAAGATTCCCCTGCACCGGTTGCTGCTCTACCAGCGCCGGCGGATCGTGCGGGGAGGCTTATCCGCGGGGTTGGAGAAAGCGGTTTTCAAGGTTTTTGCGGCCCTGGCCCGCTCTCCCAAATTATTCGCTGCGCCGGGAAGATGGATTGGCCGGCTGCAACGGCTGCTCCCCCTGCAGCTCCGGGCTCCGGGCTGGTCGAAATCGCGGGAACTGCCCCAAACGGCGAAGCAAACGTTTCGGGAGTGGTGGGGGAAGGGTATGTCTGCCAAAAATAACGAGGAAGAGAAAACTAAATTTCGTTGAGTATTCTTATATCAGGCTTCAGTGGTATATAATTTTCTAATAAATGAGTCGGTCAAATATAATCTTTTGGCGGAATAAGTTTTTGTTGAATCTGTCGGAAGCGTCTCCCTCTCATATTGTGCGATATAAATATTTTCAAGAGCAAGAACAATATCAACAGGGTTAACAGACAAGTAACTGCGAATGTTTTCTTCGAGGGCGGTTGATTCCGCTTGTAATTCTGCAAGTTCTTGCCCGAAGAAGGTATCCCAACGTTCTAAATCTCCCAATACTATGAAAAAATCATTGTCTTCAAATTTTGCATATTTATGTCTAATATTACACTTAATTTCTATTTCTTTCCGCAAATTCCAGAGAATTCTACCAGAGAAGTTTTCATTATGATGGGGCCAGCCAATTAACACTACTTTACCCGCTGCCAATTGGAGTTGAAAAGACCGCTTATAAGGGCTATCTCCAAAGCTGGTAAAATGTTTGTAAGACTTGCCAAATCCTCCCAATCTGATGGTCATTGGCAAATATTCAGAAATGACTTTACTAAGTTGAGAGTAAAGCATTTCCACTTTATTTCCCAAATCATACCATTTGTTTGCATTAAAAAATTGAGGGGATTCAGATAGTTTTTCCATCCCAATAATTGTTCCATGTATTTGAGAAATGTGATAAGGTTTGAAAATTTTTCTTAACTTTGAAGAAAGAATTCTCTCTATCAGGCTTTTGAGTAATTTCTCTAATTCCGGGGGTTTTGATCCGTACAGCGAGATTAATGTAACTTGTTTCATTTAACCTTTTCCTGGTGCGGGTATTGCAGTTATACCTCAAGGATTAATTTTTAGCACAATCAACATAAAAAGATTGATTATGGAAACGAGCGTAAATCCTGTCAAAAACAGCAAAACGATTTGTGTGCCAATGCGCTTAGCAAGCAGGCGTTGTAGCCATGTTTTAGTTGGTAATCTGACCGGCTGATATTTCTCAGTTAATAGCGTGTCATATTTTTGCCTTACCATGTCCAAACGTTGATATTCTGCTCCTAAAAGCCATGCGCATACCATAGTAAGCAATAAAGAGATGGCCGGAAATGCGATGATCAACATACCCAAAGGTTTCAGAATATCCGGTTTTACATAAGGGATTACGGTGATTGTGAGGATTGCAAGGGAAAAGCGATTAAACATACTCCACCAATTGGTATATCGTAATTGGTATTCTTCCCAAAGCAATTTTATAGCTTCATTCTCACTCAAGCCATTATGCTCATTCATCCCATTGCTCCACTTGAATCAAATTTTTTTATTTGGTCTCAATTATCCGTGGATTCGTAAGCATTAGGATTCGCCACGAATGTTATCATACGATTTCTTAAAAATCAACTATCATTTTTAATTTGAATAATCATTTTGCAGAAAGACACGAAAGAAACACTTTTTGAAGCATTCCGGAAGGAACTGGAGGCCCTGGGAGGAAAAGCCCGGCAGGTCAAACCCGGAAAATTGCGCGAAGAGATCTCCCGCTGCCTCTCCGGAGAAAAGGCCGAACGCATCGTCGGTTACCTGTCACCTTACCTGGCGTCGTTAACAATCGAGCAAATTTTCGAAGAAATTCACCGGGGAGTGGTGGAGTGGCTGCCGGCGGCCAAACCGGCCCATTTTGAGATGGCGGCGCATCGCCGGCGGCTGGCGGAGGCGGACCTGGCAATCACTTCTGCGGATTACCTGCTCGCCCGCACCGCCACGGTGGTATTTTCGCTAAAGCATCATCCCTCCGGCCTACTTACCCTCCTGCCGCCCTCCCTCCTGGTCATCGCACCTGCGGAACGTTTGCTGGCGGATTTCCCGGCCTTGCAGGCAATTTTTGACAGAACCGGCGAAGACCGGGAGACCAACCTGGTCTTTTTTACCGGCCCCAGCCGTACCGCGGATATCGAAAAAACCCTGGTGTTAGGGGTTCACGGCCCCAAGAAGTTAACCGTGCTGGTCGTGAATACTACCGGGGCGCAGTAACAGTTGGCTTTAAATATTGCTGATTATACCGTTTTCTGTTGGTTGTCTGGATTGTCTCGGTTTTTTGTTGAACTCCTTCGGAGTTCTGAGCAGTCAGGGTAGATTGATTTGACTACAAATGTCTAATCCCTCCGGGATTGCAGGA